>CAIXRL010000555.1 GCA_903921835.1 Candidatus Eiseniibacteriota bacterium
CCGGTCAGGCGTGCGGCGAGGCGTGCGTTCTGCCCACCCTTGCCGATCGCGAGCGACAACTGGTCGTCGGCGACGACGACGAGCATGCGCCGGTCCTCCTCCTGCACCTTCACGTCCATGACGCGGGCCGGCGCCAGCGCGCGCGAGACGAACACCGACGCGTCGGTCGACCAGGGCACGATGTCGATGCGCTCCCCACCCAGCTCGCGCACGATGCTCTGCACGCGCGAACCCTTCAGGCCCACGCACGAGCCGACCGCGTCCACGCGCGGATCGTGCGAGAACACGGAGATCTTCGAGCGCGCACCCGCTTCGCGCGAGACGGCCTTGACCTCGACGATGGCGTCGGCGATCTCGGGAACTTCACTCTCGAACAGCCGGCGGAGAAAGTCCGGGTGCGTGCGCGACAGGATGACCTGCGGCCCCTTCGCGGCCTTGTCCACGGCGATCACGACCGCGCGGACGTAGTCGTTCTGGCGGTGGTAGGAGCGCGGAATCTGCTCGCGTGCCGGCAGCACTCCCTCGCTGAAGTCGAGCTTCACGATCACGTTGCCGCGGTCCACCTGCTGCACGACTCCGCGCACCAGCGTACCGACCTTGTCCGAGTACTCCTTGAACACACGGTCGCGCTCGGCCTCGCGCACGCGCTGGATCAGCACCTGCTTGGCCGTCTGGATGGCATTGCGTCCGAACTCGGCGATCGGCAGCGGTATGCGCACGACATCGCCGACCTGCGCGTCCGCCTTGTGGGCACGCGCCTTCTCGACGGTCCACTGGAACGACGGATCCTCGACGGTCTCGACCACGGCCATGCGCAGCGCGCACTCGAGCTGGCCCGTGCGGTCGTCGAACCGCACGTCCACGTCGGCGGTGACGCCGTGCTTCTTGCGCACCGCGCTCGCCAGTCCCGTCTCCAGCGTCTCGATCAGCATGACCCGATCCACGCTCTTCTCGCGCGTGATCTGGCTCAGCGCATCCAGGATTTCGTTGTTCATCGGGATCCTCCCCGCGGCCGGCGATCACCCGCCGCCCGGCCTTTCGGGTTCCGCAGACCTTCCCACGGATCCACAACCAGGCGGGCCGACTTCACGCCGGCCCACTCGAACCAGTGCTCCTCACCCTCTTCCGTCCGCACGCCGGCAGCGCCGTCGCGCGCGCCGAGCAGCTCACCCTCCCAGCGGCGGCGCCCGTCGCGAGGCTCGTGCGTGGCCAGTGCCACGCGCTTGCCCGCAAAGCGTTCCACGTGCTCCAGCGTTCTCAGCGGCCGCTCGAGCCCGGGGGAACTGACCTCGAGGTAATAGCTCCCGGGGACGGTCTGATTCATGTCGAGGCAATCCGAGAGCCGCCGGCTGAAGCGCGAACAATCGCCTATGCTCACGCCTCCCGGCTTGTCGAGGGACACCCGGATGACGCGATTGCGTCCGACAGATGCCAGTTCGACGTCGACGAGCTCGAAACCGTCATCCTCGGCGAGAGGTTGTGCCAGCTGGCGAACTTCTTCCCGGACTTCCACCTTTGACCCCGCAGACAAAAAACGGAGTGGTCGCACCTGCCCCACTCCTGCCCCGCAAACTACCCGAGTTGCCCGCCCGCGGCAAGTTGCCACCAGCCCCATGATACCGCATTTCGCGGCCGGCCGGAGCCGCCGCGCCGGGGAATGCGCCGGGGAGCCGGGAAGCCGGGGGAGTCGGGAGCGCGCTCCGGTCCGAGATGGGCGCCAGCACGCCGACCACGGCTCTCCAGCCGGCCTGGCCTCGGCCACGCGCGCTGCGGCAGGACGGCCAGCCCGCTTCAGCGGCGCGCGAGAGCGCTCTCGTACACGAGCCAGCCCGCGACATCGGCGACCTGTGCCAGGCTGGCCGCGCTCATCATCTCGGGCGTGTCGCGGTGGGTGTGCCAGGCCGGGTAGTCGAAATCGAGGATGTCCGCCGCGGGCAGGCCGGCGTCGTTGAGCGGAATGTGGTCGTCCACGATCGTCCAGCGCACGTCGTCGTGGAAGACGGACGCACCGGTGGCCTTCGCGCCTGCCGAGACCAGCGCCACCAGGCTCGCGGCACGCTCGCTCGAGTTGCGCTCGGCGTGAATGGCCAGCGTCCTGCCCCCCACCATGTCGAAGAGAAACGCCGCGACAGCCCGCGCGGGGTCCCCGGGTGCGGGCAATCGCGCGGCGTAGCCCTTCGAGCCCAGGCAGAAGAGGTCCGGGCGCTCGCGCGTGCCGAGGTCCTCGCCGTCGAAGAACACCAGGTCCACGCCCACCGGAGGCGGCGTGCGGTGCATGCGCTCGGCCACCTCCAGCAGGACCGCGACGCCCGAACCGCCGTCGTTCGCCCCCTGCACCGGCACGCGGTGGTACGACGTGTCGGGATCCTCGTCGCACCATGGCCGCGAGTCGTAGTGGGCGCACAGCACGATGCGGCGGCCGCCGTCGGGACCGTAGTGCCCGATGACGTTCGTGAGCGCGAGCGGCCGGCCGAGGCTCGAATCGGTGAACGCCTGCGACTCGACCCGGCCGCCGAGCCGGGACAGCTCGACCCCGATCCAGTCGCGCACGGCGGCATGGCTCGGCGTACCCACGACGCGGGGGCCCGCGGCCACCTGGTGCCGCACTCGTTCCATCATGCGCGCACCGTCGGCGGCAGGCCTTGCCACGCATGCGCCCGGCAGCACGGCGAGCACGAGCAGCAGGAAGGTGCGAAAGAGCCGGCTCCGCATCAGAACGAGAACTGCGCGCGCAGCTCCACGCGCACGCTGCGGTTGACGATGCTGAGCGTGTTGTCCTTGTTCTGGCTGAAGCCGAGGACTGCGCTGCCGGTGACGCTGCTGGTGAAACCGTAGTTGCCGGTGCCGGTGACCGAAAGCCGTGACTCGTCGATGAGCCGGCTCGGAACCGTCGTGTAGGACACGTGCGTCTCACCGGTGTGGTGCGAATACACGGTCGCGAGCTGCAGGCTGACGCTGCTGTGGACCGTGCGCGCCTTGCCGAGGAAGGCGAGCTTCTGGCCCTTCGAGTACGACCGGCTCAACGTGAGGTTCACGTCGGAGTTGTTGTCGACCGTGACCGAAGTGCCGTACTGGAAAACCTCCTGCTTCGTATCGCGAACGTTCATGCTGAGATCGGCCTGCGTGCCGTTGCGCAGGTTGCCGCGCACCGAGAGCAGCGGCCGGTACTCGTCGGTCTGCGAACGACCCTGGCGATCGGTCGCGGTGCCGCGATACTCGCTCGTCGTCTGGTGCACCCACGACGTGCGCAGCTGCGGCTGCTGCAGCACCTTCGTGACGCGAAGCACGTCGCTCAGCTTGCCGAAGTCGAGGTCGAGATCCGGAAAGCGGGCATCGGTCTGTCGCGTGGCCACCCCGTTCATCGTGTTCGTGCGGTCGCCGACGCTGATCCGGGCGTTGACCGCGCTGCCGAAGGCGATGGTGACGCGCGTGCGGGCATTGGCGCGCCAGTCGAAGCTGGCACTGCGGGTGTTGCCATTGAGCGCCGCCACGCGCGAAGTGTCCGAGAAGCCGGGGTCGGACGAGAGGCCGAGCATGTAGGGCAGGCTCGGCGAGCCGCTCAGGCGGGAAAACGACGACGAGCGATTGAGCGAGTAGTCCGTCTGGATGCTGCCCAACCGCGCAAGCAGCGGACGCCACCCGATGTGCAGGGCGCGCAGCCCGGGCGGGGGCGCGGCATGCCTGGTCTTCGCCATGGCGGCATGGCTGCTGTCCGCGGGGCCGGCGCCGCCGAAGACCGGCCCGAAGGCATGGCTGCTGTCCGCGGGGCCGGCGCCGCCGAGGACCGGCCCGAAGGCGTGGCTGTTGTCCGCGGGGCCGGCGCGGCCGAGGACCGGCCCGAGGGCGTGGCTGCTGTCCGCGGCGCCGGCGCCGCCGAAGACCGGCCCGAACGCATGGCTGCTGTCCGCGGGGCCGGCGCCGCCGAAGACCGGCCCGA
>CAIXRL010000556.1 GCA_903921835.1 Candidatus Eiseniibacteriota bacterium
CGCCGCCGTCCAGCAGCACCGTGCCCTCGGGGTTCTCGGCGCGGAAGTGTTCGATCCACGCGGCCAGCGCCGGCGTGCCGCCGTACGCGCGGCCGCTGCGCCGGTCCTTCGACCCGCCCAGGATGGCGCCGTGGAAGTCGGTGGTCTCGAGCACGCGGATCTGCGGGAAACGCAGGTTGGACACGATGCCCAGCCACTGCGCGCGCGTCAGCCGCTCCTCGCCCGGGATGGTCAGCGCGCGGCCCGGCCTGCCCGCCAGGCCCGTGCCCGAAAGCAGGCCGCGCCAGAAGACGACGTCGCCGCTCTTCGTGGTGGCGAGCGCGTAGTGCGCCGCCCGCGCGGCGCGCTCGGACCAGTCCAGTGCGGTGAGCACTGTGGCCGGCCGCTCGGGCGCGAAGCGCTCGCCGCGCGCGTCGTCGCCGGGGACGCCGTGCGCGAGCACGCCGTCGACCCACGTCGCGATCGAGTCCGGGACGTCGGCCATGGCGGCCGCAGGCTTGCCGCGCCAGTCGAACGCGCGCCCGAGCCAGTACGCGAGGTCCACGCGGCGGGCGGGCTCGAACGGGCCCAGGTGCTGGACGGCGGCCTTCGGCACCACGCCCAGCCGCACCAGGCGGTCGATGAGCGGACGTTCGGGCGCCGCGGCGTAGTCCGGCACGATGGACCACGACGGCTCGCAGACGCTCGGCAGCTGCCGCGCCTTGCGCGCGTACGCAATCACCGCTTCCGGCGCGGACATCGTGGCCTGCCCGACGCGCGGGGCGCGGCGGATCATCTCGAAGCCGCCGCCACCGGCGGCGCGATAGCCGTTCACCACCACGCGCAGCGAGTCGTCCGGCGCGACCGGCCGGCCGTGGCGCGCCCGCGACGTGATGCGCTCCCCCGCGGGCCGGGTGAGGTCGACGTCGTACTGGACGCCCATCGCCATGTCGAAGTTGAAGCCCTGCATGCCGGGCTCCGCGAGCGGCCTGCCGTCCTCGTACGTGTACGGGGCGAGGTAGCGGGCCGACTGTTCGAGCGCCGCGCGCAGGTCGGCGCCGGAGAGCTTCACCACCACGAGCGAGTTGTCGTACGGGTAGAGGCGCATCACGTCGCGAAGGTGCACGGGCCCCGTGGCGATCACCTGGGTCGGGTCGAACATCGCGGCGAGCGAGACGTCGGCGCCGGTCGCGTCGAGCTGAGCGCGCTGCACGAGCTGCCACAGGGCGTTGTCGGCGAACCGGTCCCCCGGCGCCGAAAGCTCGCCCCCCGCGGTGGCGACCACCTCGTCGAGCGCCACCTGCGTGCGCGCCGCGTACGGCGCGAGCGTGCGTACGAGCGCCGTATCGGCTGCCGTGCTGTCGCCGAGCGCGATCACCTGCGCCTTGCGGGTCGTGATCGTCCACGGCGCCGCGCTGCCGGCGCGCGTCAGCGTCAGGTCCACGCGGCCCACGCCCTCGCCGTACTTTCCGGCCTGCGTCACCAGCGCGCCGCCGATCTCGGCGGACGGCACCACGACGTGCGTGTGCCCCAGGATTACCACGTCGAGTCCGCGCACTTCATTCGCCAGCTGCCAGCCGAAGTCCTCGCCGGGCGCGTCGCCGCGGCGGGGCTCGCCGGTGCGCAGGTCCTTCTCGAGACCCGTGTGCGCGAGCGCGATCACCACGTCGCAGCGCTCGGCGCCGCGCAGGCGCGCGACTTCCCTTTGCGCGACCTCGATGGGCGAAAGGAAGACGTAACCCGCGTACTGCGCCGGGTCGGTGAGCTGCGGCACCGCGGGCGTGCACAGGCCGAGCACGCCGACGCGCACGCCGTTGGACAGCTGGCGCACGAATGACGGCGGAAACGCCGGCGAGCCGTTCGTGTGCACGACGTTGGCCGCCAGGAACGGGAAGTGCGCCGCCGCGCGCGTGCTGTCGAGCGCCGCCGGCCCGAAATCGAACTCGTGGTTGCCGAGCGCCATCGCGTCCACGCCGAGCGCGTTCATGACCCGCGTGACGGGCTCCGGCGCGCCCGCGTGATCACGATGCCACGCCGAAGCGAGCGGGCTGCCCGCGGTGGCGTCGCCGTCGTCGAGCAGCAGCACCGGCTGGCCCTCGGCGCGAACGCGCGCGATCAGGGTCGCGGCCTTCGCGAGTCCGCGCGCGACCGGACGGTTCGCGAGGTCATCCCACGGCAGGAGCGAACCGTGAACGTCCGTCGTGTGCAGGATGACGAGGTGCGCGTCCTCGGCGAGCGCCGGACGGACGGAGGCGGGCAGCGGCAGGGACAGCAGCGCGATGAGCGCGAGACGGCGCATTTGGGCACGACCTCCGGGAATCCGACGCGGCCCCACGGGGCCGCCGGCAATCTGGTGAATGGAGAGCGACGGTACCAGCCGCGGAGCCCCCCCGCCACCGCCGCCGGAGGACCTCCGCGGCAGGGCCCGCCGGCGCGCTTGTCGCGCGGGAAAGGCTGCTTCTATAGTGCGCCCACCCGCATCGAATCGGTCTCAACGGGGGTCGGAGGACCATGGCGCACGAACTTCGCTGTCCCAGCTGCGGCCACCCGAACACGGCCGGGGCGTCCATCTGTTCGCAGTGCAACTTCCCGCTGCGGGACGGTGCGCCGGCGCCCATCGAGCCCGGCCCGGGCGGCAGCGTGCCCGAAGCGATGCCCGAGATCGACATCCGGCGCATGCGCCCGATCCGTCCGCGCCGTCCGGCCGATGCGCAGCAGCAGTTGCAGACGCAGCTCGTCGTCGTGCTCGGCGGCATGGCGGTGGTGATTGGGATCCTGTGGGTCGCCTGGCAGGGTTTCCAGAGGAACAACGCGCCCGCACCTGCGCCCGTCGAGGGCGCGAACGCCCGGCAGCTCGCGGACATCGACCTCGCGCGCAACCAGATCAAGGCCGACTCGACCAACATCAACGCGCAGATCGCGCTCGCCAACGTCCTCTACGACACGGCGAACTGGCCCGAGGCGATCATCCGCTACAAGTCGGCGCTGCGGCTCGACCCGACGCGCGTGACCACCGTCGTGGACATGGGCGTGTGCTACTACAACCTCTCCGACGTGCCCGCGGCAGAGACGCTCTTCACGCGGGCGCTCGCCATGGACCCTCGCCAGCCGACCGCGCTCTACAACCTCGGCATCGTCGCGGAGAACCGTGGCGAACTCGACAAGGCGCTCGAGTTCTATCACGGCGCCATGCAGGCCGATCCGCCGCAGGGCATGGACGAGGCGCTCAACGTGGCCATCAAGCGCGTCATGGACAGGCTCGGCAGGAAAGCGCCCGCACTCGGGAGCCAGGGTGGCGGAATGCCCGGCGGAATGCCTCCCGGTGGGACGCCCCAAGGCGGCGGCAGCGGCCGCTGAGAGTCGCGAAACGCCTTCGTCCCGCGCCCCAGCGCGGGACGATCGCGTTTCAGGGCAGCAGGCCCATGCCACGCAGCGCCTCGCGCGTCCGCGGACCGCAGCCGTCGGCGCGGCCACGCGCGCACTCGCCCACCAGTGCCGCGAGGTCGGCGGGCGTGTCAAGGTCCGCCAGCGTCTCCAGGCGCGCCACGCGCAGGCCGAGCGCGCTCGCGCGCTCGAGCGTCCGCGCGCACACCGCGTCGGTGCTCCACGGCATGTCGCGGAGGAGTTCAGGCGCCGGGCGCGTGAGGCCGAGCAGCCAGCAGCCGCCGCCGCTCGCGGGCCCGGCGACCACATCGTGCGTCCCGAGCGCCGCGAAGGCCGCGTCCAGCGCCGCGGCCTGCAGCGCCGGGCAGTCCGAGCTCACGACCACCGCGCGGGACGCGGGCGTGGAGAGCGCGCGCGCGAACGCATCGGCGAGCCGCGCGCCGAGGTCGCCCGCTTCCTGCGTGTACGCCGCGAATCCCGGTGGCGCGGCCGGCGCGCCTTCGATCTCGCTCCAGGCGATCGTGCGTGCGTCGGCGCGGCACGCGATGGCGGCCGCGATCGCGTCGCCGAGCATCGCGTGGTGGAAGCGGGCCGCCAACGCCGCCGGCAGCGCGGGCGAGAGGCGCGATTGCACGCGGCCGGGCAGCGGCGGGTGGGCGAGGACGGTGACGTGGTTCATCGCGGCCACGTTATCCCGGACCCTTCACGAAGCGCCAGCCGCGTGCGTGGAACGTGGCCGTCGGCACCGGACCGCGGCGCGCGAAGCGATCGCATCGGAACCGCGACGACAGCCCCGCAAATCCCTTAGCCCGCATTATTCATGAACCGCGAGCCGCGAGTGCGAGATGTGCGACAGCAGCAAGAAGATCGGCCGGCCGGACCCACCTTCGGTGGGTACCCCGGAACCGTGTTGCAGACACGATGAGGACAGCG
>CAIXRL010000557.1 GCA_903921835.1 Candidatus Eiseniibacteriota bacterium
ATCACGATCACCGCGTGCGCGATCTCCACGTCGTTGGCCTTGGAGCCGATCGTGTTCGCTTCGCGGTTCATCTCCTGCAGCAGGAAGTTCAGCTTGCGCCCTGCCAGCTCGGGCCCCTCGCTGAGGTGGCGGAACTGGTCGAGGTGCGCGTCCAGCCGCACGCACTCCTCGGTGCAGTCGAGCCGGTCCGCGAGCATGGCCACTTCCTGTGCGATCCGGATCGGATCCATTTCGACGTCGTCGAGCAGCGCCTTGATGCGGCCCACCATGCGTTCCTTGGCCTCCGTCGGGCGCAGGGGCGCGCGCGCGATGACGTGGCGCAGCTCCTCGCGCACGAGGGCGAGGCGCTTCTCGAGGTCGGCGGCCAGCGACCCGCCCTCGCGCGTCTTCATCATGTTCATGCTGTCGCACGACTGCGCCAGCAGGTCCTTGACCAGCGACCAGGTCTCCTCGTCCGACATCGCCGAGTGCTCCCAGGCGAACAGGTCGGGCAGGGTGGCCAGCGTGCGCAGGTCCAGCTCGCCGCCGATCTTGTAGCGCTCGCGCAGCTGCGTCATCAGCGCCACGTAACGGTCGGCGACCGGTTCGTTGAGCTTCAGCACCTCGCCGTCGCCGCCGGCGCCCGACCAGCTGATGGTCAGGTTGAACTTGCCGCGCGAGAAGCGGTCCTGGATGAACTGGCGGATCTGGTCCTCGAACAGCAGCACGACCTTGGGCGCCCGGACGGACACCTCGCAGAAGCGATGGTTCACGGACCGGATCTCGGCGCCCAACCGCTGGCCGTTGCGCTCGATCTCGGCCGCGCCGTAGCCCGTCATGCTGCGGATCATTCGCGGACCTCCAAGGGGGGGTGGCAAGGGGACCTTGGAAGCTACGGGAGCGGGTGCACCCGAGTCAAAGAAGCCCGCGTCTTTCGCGGCATTTCGCTCGTGCGCCGAAGCAGGCCGGGGCGCGGCGCCCGCGGTGCGATGGCTCGTGGCCGCCACGCCCGGGGCATGGCCGGCGGCCCCGGAAGACCCGCGGAGCGGGTGACGGCGGGCTCACCCGCGATTGTCAGCGCACGGGCCCGGATCCGCCTTGGTCGCCGGACCCGGCGGCAGCCAGCGGTCCAGCGCTTCCGCAAGCGCCCGGGGAGACACCGGCTTGCTCACGTAGTCGTCCATGCCCCCCTGCAGGCAACGCTCCCGGTCGCCCTGCATGGCGTGGGCGGTCATGGCAATGATCGGAATCCGCGGATTGGAAACCGCGGAGCGGGGATCGCGGATCCGGCGGGTGGCCTCCATCCCGTCCATCTCGGGCATCTGCACGTCCATCAGCACGAGGTCGTAGGGCAGGGCTTCCAGGGCCTTGAGCGCTTCCGCGCCGTTGGCCACGGCATCCGCGCGCAGACCCATCCGCTTCAGGATGCCCAGGGCCACGTGCTGGTTGATGATGTTGTCCTCGGCCACGAGGATGCGCGCGCTGCGACCGGCGAACAGGTCCACCTCCTCGCGGGAGGCCTGGCGCGTCGCCATGGGCCGTGGCGTGGGCTCGGCCCGGTCACGCTCATTCAGCGCCAGGGACAGCACGGCCCTCGGCTCCCGGTGCTGGATGGGCTTGGTCGCATGAGCCGCGAACCCGATCTCCTGGAGGCGACTGGCATTGCCCTGCGTCCCCGGAGAGGTCAGCAGCACCATCCGGGTTTCGGCCAGGCGCCCGTCCGCCTTGATTTCGCGGCCCAGCGCCTCGCCGTCCATGCCCGGCATCTGCAGGTCGATCACGGCGATGCGGAAGGGGTCGTTGTCATCCAGCGCCCGGTGCAGGGCCCGTAGCGCCCCCGCGCCGTCCGGCGCCTGCGACGGGCGCATGCCCCAGGAGGCCAGGCGCGCGGTCAGCATCCCGCGACTGGCGGCGCTGTCGTCAACGACCAGCACGCGCACATCGCGCAGGTCGGCGGGCGGCAGGTTCACCGCCGGCGCTCCCTCGGCCTGTTTGCCCAGGCGCGCGGTGAACCAGAACTCCGAGCCCTCGCCTGCACGGCTCTCCACGCCGACCTCACCACCCATCAGCTCGGCCAGCTGTTTCGAGATGGCCAGGCCCAGGCCGGTGCCGCCGTATTGCCGCGTGGTCGAGGCGTCCACCTGGCTGAACTTGGTGAAGAGCAGGCCAAGCTTGTCCTCCGGGATGCCGATGCCCGTGTCGCGCACCGAGAAGCGGACGCGCGCCGAGCCCGCCGTTCGCTCGGCGACCGCGGCGCGGACGTGCACCTCGCCGGACTCGGTG
>CAIXRL010000558.1 GCA_903921835.1 Candidatus Eiseniibacteriota bacterium
GGCGTCGCGAAACCTGAGCAGGGTGGCTCGACAGGCCTGATAGCCCTGCTCTCTCTCTGCAGGAGTCGACGCCTCGAGCGCGCGCCTGACGCAGGGCTCCGCCAGCAGGAAGCGCTGTTCCCCCGCAGTTACGGGGGAGCCCACTTCAATGTCGGCCGCAAGGCGACTCCATAGCTCCCGCAGACGCATCTCTCGAGGTGCCATCGGCTCCAGCTCGCGTGTGGGTGAATGGCTAATCGCCGCGCACTAGCTGCGTGCGGGCGCATGAAGAACGTGCCAACAAGACGGCACATCGTGTGCGCAGTGTACTTCGCTTGCCGCCATTCAACAACGACTAGAGGAGGTCGACGAGTGAAGCCAAGCGTGGGCAAGCCCTTTCTGACGATGCGGGAAGTTGCGCGGCTCCTGCGCGTGACCACGGCCCGCGCGTACCAGCTGTGCCATTGCGGGGCTATTCCACACGTCCGGCGAGGGCGTCGCGTCTTGATTCCTTCCGAAGCCTGGCAGCGGTGGATGAACGAAGAGACCGAGCGCGCCATGGCTGCACTTACCAATCGCAATGGAGGCGAGAGGTGAACTCACCAAGGACCGGTAGGCGGGGCAGCTCGAGGGCCTCGGATTCGTCTGGGCAGTTCGACGACGCTCACGGCAGCGACGCGATTCGGCGAGTAGTTGAGGCACTTCAGCGCGCCGGGTGCGAGCCCCGGAAAGGGGCCCGTGGCTGGCAGGCGCGCTGCCCGGGGCACGACGATCGCCGGCCCAGCCTCTCGCTCGCCGAGGGATGCGATGGCCGCGTGCTTCTCAGGTGCATGACTGGCTGCGACACGGAGCGAGTGCTCGGTGCCCTTGACCTGGAGTGGCGGGATCTGTTCAGCCGGTCAAGCCGGGGGGCGCGATGAGCGGGCAAGCCACCCGGTACGACGTCCGAAACGCTCAGGGCGAGCTCATTGCTGTCCACGTGCGCCGCGACCACGACGACGGCACGAAGACGTTCGCGTGGGAACGTCCGGGCGGGAGCAGCGGCCTCGATGGGTTGCCGTCACGCCAGTTGCCGCTCTATGGCTCCGAGGACGTCGCGCTCTGGCGTGCGGAGGCGGAGATCATCCTTGTCGAGGGAGAGAAGGCCCGCGACGCCTTGGCTCGGCATGGCTTCCATGCGCTCGCGACCGTGACCGGCGCCGCCACCTGTCCGGATCGAGACGTGCTGGCCGTCCTGCAGGGGCGTCCCGTGGTCCTCTGGCCCGATAACGACGACGTGGGCCGCAATCATATGAGCGTGCTCGCCAGGCACCTCCCCGGCATCGCTGCGGTAGTCCGCCGGTTTGACTGGGCCGGTGCTCCCGGACATGGCGACGCGGCCGACTATCTTGCCGATGGGTCCGGCGCCGCCGAGCGCCTGCGCGTCGAGATCGCAAGCGCCCCGCCGGTGGCGGAGTTCAAGTCGGATCGCGAGGCGCAGGTCAGCGTGTCGGACCTCGTCATCGCGGCATTCGAGAAGGTGGCCAAGGACTCGAGGTCGGACGACCAGATCGCCGCCTTGCGCAAGCTCCGGGACTCGCTTCGCGGCCGCGATGGGTTGGAGCTGGTCGCGGCGCGTCGGGAGGCGTCCGAGCACCTGAAGTCGTTCGGGCTGACGGACAAGGACGCCCGTGACCTCGTGCGCGAGGCGCTGCCGGCGACGAAGGAGCCCTCGTCATCGCAGAAGCTCCAGGGCACCGCGCTCGACCTCTCGGACCCAATCCCGTGGCCCGAACCGGTGGACGGAGGCCTGCTGGCTGACGAGGTGGTTGCGGTGTTGCGCCGCTTCCTTGTGATGCCTCCGGAGTCTGCCCGGGCGGTGGTCCTGTGGATCTTCTTCACCTACCTGCTCGACGTCGTGGACGTGGCGCCCCGGCTCCTCATGACCTCGCCCACGAAGGCCTGCGGTAAGACCAGGTGCTTGATCCTGCTGCGCGCAATGGTCCGCAGGGCGGTTTCAGGGTCGAGCATTACGCCCGCGGCGCTGTTCCGCCTGATCGAGACGCATGCGCCAACCCTGTTGCTGGATGAGCTCGACAATCTCGGGTTGAACGAGAAGGGGGACCTGCTGGCGGTGCTCAACTCCGGCCACACGCGCGGCACGGCGTCGGCCATCCGAACCGTGGGCGAGGAGTATGAGGTCCATACCTTCTCGACCTGGTGCGGGATGGCGCTCGCGGGGATTCGGTCCGGCAACCTGCCCGACACCGTTGCCAGTCGCGCCATCAGGATCCTGCTCATCCGCAAGCGCAAGACCGACAAGGTTGAGCGCCTGCGAGAGACCAAGCTCTGCCGCGAGCTGGAGCCCGTGCGCCGCAAGCTGATGCGCTGGTCCGCGGACCACGGGCCGGAAATTGGAGCAGCTGACCCTGCCATCCCCGAGGAGCTCGATGGCCGCGCTGCGGACAACTGGAGCGTTCTGGTTGCGATCGCCGACGCGCTGGGCGGGGAATGGCCGACCCATGCCCGGGGCGCGGCGCGGGTGCTGGAAGCGATCGGTTCGTCCCCCGATAGCATTGGCGAGCTGCTCCTGGCCGATCTGCACGAACTATTCGAGCAACGCGCATGCGACCGCTTGTCGTCCGAGGGAATCGCGGCCGCGCTGGGCGAGCTTGAGGGGCGGCCATGGGCGGAGTGGGGCAAGCAACGGAAACCCCTGAGCAAGAACCAGCTCGCTCGCCTGCTGAAGGAGTTCGAGATCCAATCGGGTTCGATCCGTCTCGGGGACGGGAGCACCGCCAAGGGCTACTACCGCGAATCGTTCGTGGAAGCGTGGGAGCGCTATTTGCCCGCCATGATCACTTCGGAACCGTCACAACGTCACAACGCAGGAATGACGCGGGTGGAACTGGATTTCGGGTCCGTCACAGACGGCTTGAGCGTGACGGATCGAAACAGCACCGGAGCGGCTCCTGGCGCGGCGTGTGACGGTGTGACAGTTCAAACGCCCCTGGTGGAGGGCGGAGAGAGGCGCCAGCCCAGTTACACGGCGGCGGCAACGGAGTCGACCGAGGAGGACGTGTGGTGACGCCCGAGCTCGAGGCGCTACTCCGTCAGCTCGCTGCGAACCCGGCAAGTCTCCGCGCGTTGATGGCGCAGGTGGGGGACACGGCCGTGGGGGCAGGGCCGCAAGCCCCGCCGGCTGCGTTGTCGCTGGCCCCAGCCTGGAGCCCCGATGACTTGCTCACCGTGGAGGAGGCCGCCGCGGTGCTTCGCGTCTCGCCGCGCTGGCTGTACCGGCATGCCAAGAAGCTGCCATTCAGCCGCAAACTCTCGCGAAAGGTCCTGCGCTTCTCGCGGGCTGGCATCACCCGCTGGCTGGCGACGAAACGGGCATGAAAGAAGTGGGTTTGTAAGGTACAGCTGGGGAATGGGTTGCGGCATCCATCGCGTCCGACACGGGAGAGTTCAGTGAAGCCCACGGGGGCAAGCAAGCGCACCGTCACGAAGAGGCAGCCGCGCGGGTTCGGGCGGATCTACCTCCGCGGCGGCGTGTACTGGATCCAGTACTCGTTCCACGGAACGCTTCATCGGGAGTCGTCCAACTCGGAGGTCGAGGGGGACGCGGTGAAGCTGCTCAAGAAGCGTCACGGCGAGATGGGGCTCGGCCGGCTCGTGGGCCCGAAGATGGAGCGGACGACGTTCGAGGAGATGGCCGCGATGATCCTCGACGACTACAAGGTCAACGGTCGGAAGTCATACGACCGCGCAGAACTCGCCGTGCGGCACCTGCGCGAGGACTTCGCGCTCTCGCTGGCCATCGACATCACCGCCGATCGCGTGTCGACCTACTACCGCAGGCGACTGGAGGTGGCGAAGCCGGCGACCGTGCGCATCGAGAGGGCGACCCTGGGCCGGATGTTCACGCTCGCCTTCCGGGCGGGGAAGGTGAGCCAGCGGCCATACCTCCCGACGATCGAGGTGCGCAACACGCGCAGCGGCTTCTTCGAGGAAGACCAGCTCCGGGCCGTGCTCGAGGAGCTCCCCACGGACTACCGCGTCTTCGTCGAGTTCCTGCACCTCACCGGCTGGCGTCTTGGCGAGGCGAAGGGGCTGACGTGGCGCAACGTCGACTTCAAGGCTGGCACTTTGCGGCTGGACCCAGGCACGACCAAGAACGACGAGGGCCGCACGTTCCCGTTCGCGGCCATGCCGCGCCTTGCCGAACTGCTGCGCGAGCAGCGTGAGCACACATCGGCGCTGGAGCGCGAAGGAGGCCGCCTGATCGCGGTCGTGTTCCACCGTGGTGGTCGACCCGTCGGAAACTTCCGCGAGGCCTGGCATCGCGCCTGCGCTCGCGCAGGAGTGCCCGGACGATTCGTTCACGACCTGCGGCGCACGGCCGTGCGGAACTTCGAGCGGGCGGGCGTCTCGCGCTCGGTGGCGATGAAGCTCTCGGGCCACAAGACGGAGAGCATCTACCGGCGCTACGCGATCGTCAGCGAGTCCGACCTGGCCGAAGGCGTGGCGAAGGTCGCGGCCATGCGCGAGGGCGAGCGCCGCGTTGCGGGCATCGCCGCGGGTGCGAGTTCGAGAACAAGCACAGAACAAGCACAATTTGCCGATGGAGGACGCGATGCGCGTCGCACGCGGAACCGCTAACTCATTGGAAGATTGGTGCCGGAGGTGGGACTTGAACCCACACGCTGCTTGCGCAACTCCGGATTTTGAGTCCGGCGCGTCTGCCAGTTCCGCCACTCCGGCACCTTGGCCAAGCCATCGAAAACCAACATCTACGCGGGCCCACTTATCTTGGGATCCGCACCAGTCAAGTCCCTTTGTACCGCCAACGTCCCGTTCGCTGTGCCTTCGGCTGCTTGAACTGCGCGCACGAGGTCGTCCGGCGCTGCAACATCGTACCGAAGAAACATGCTCGCTGTCTTGTGCCCTAGCCCGGAGTATTCATGAGCCCGCGGACTACTAGCGCGATCTGCACGTCATCCGCTGCGAAGCTCGACCGGCCGCTGTCCTCATCGTGTTGACAACACGGTTCCGGCGCGGCCGGCCGATCTTCTTGCGGCTGACGCAC
>CAIXRL010000559.1 GCA_903921835.1 Candidatus Eiseniibacteriota bacterium
GAAGATCGGCCGGCCGGACCCACCTTCGGTGGGTACCCCGGAACCGTGTTGTCCACACGATGAGGACAGCGGCCGGTCGAGCTTCGCAGCGGATGACGCGCAGATCGCACTCGCAGGCGGCGGGCTCGTGAATCGTCCGGGCTAGAGCGCGGTGTTCACGGGTCGCGCCGCGGGCAGCGCGGCCATCCAGGCCACGGCGGGCTTCACGCCGGCGGTCCCCTCGGGAGCCGTCACGGTCACCACGGCGACCGGCGTAGACGACGGGACCCAGCCGCTCGCGTTCGCGCTGCATCAGAACGCACCCAATCCGTTCGAGCTGGCCACTCTGAGTCGCTTCACGGTCCCGAAGGCCGGGCGAGTGAGCCTGAGGAACTTCGATGTGCACGGCCGTGACGTCGCGACGCTGGTGGACGGCGAGCGCGCGGCGGGCGGCGACTGGGACCGCCCGATTCCCCTCGGACAAACGGATTCGAGAGTGGCCTCATCGCGTTGTCTCACAAGACCTGCGGCGGCCCCACACGATCAGTCGCTGAGCGGGCGCTGCTACGGTTCTTGCACCCGAATCGCGACTGACGAGAACCTCGCTCCGGCGCGTAGGCGCATTCTTGCGAAGCCTGCCGGGCCGCCCGATTGAGGAATGCGGGGCGGCCGGCGCCGATGAGGTCATCGGGCAACTCGCAGTCGACGAGTCGCCGCTCCCGAAGGCCGCGAGTCCATATTCCAGAATGCGCCCCGATTCCGATACCCGCGCCGTTCGCTTGTGCCCGGATCAGAAGAGGGGCGCGAGCAGCTTCGCCACTTCGGCAAGGAGATCTTCGTCCTCGGCTCCGAACGCCGCC
The DNA here is from genome assembly GCA_903921835.1 of Candidatus Eiseniibacteriota bacterium. Lineage (GTDB taxonomy): Bacteria > Eisenbacteria > RBG-16-71-46 > RBG-16-71-46 > RBG-16-71-46 > CAIXRL01. The sequence continues at coordinate 840 of CAIXRL010000559.1, forward strand.
CGGTCGTCAGAGTCCACGTCGATCTGGGCGAGATAGGTCTCGCCGCGAATGATCGGGAAGACGATTTCCGACTTCGTCTCGAGGTTGCACGCGAGATAGCGTGGGTCGCTTCCGACGTCCACCACCGTCACCGGCGCCCGCGTCAGGACGCTCGCCCCGCAAATCCCCTTTCCGGAAGGGATGCGGGTGTGCCCGGTGGCACGGCCATGGAATGCCTTGAGCACGAGCATGTCGCCTTCGAGGGCGTAGATGTAGACGCCGGTGTAGTGCGGAAGTGCCTGGAGTACCCGGCACACGGCCGCGAGCCTCTCTCCGGCCGACTCCGCGCCCAGAAGCGCCTCCACCGTGTGCTGCAACGCCACCGCATGCTCAGGCTTCACCGATGAACCTCATGGTTCGGGTTGCGACGTCCGTGGCCGGGGGCCCTGTGTGCGAGCCGGCTACCCGCTGCACCTCACCCAGTCCTCAGCCCGAAAATGCACCGTGGCCGCGCCACGGTCCCAGATGTCGCGAACGCCCCCCTCTGCCGTGGCGAGCCAGACCTCATCCGGATCCACGGCAACGGTGCCGGCGACCACTGAAACGCCCATTTCGAACCACGCGGGCGTGAGTGGAACGCTGGGACCAACGAGGACCACCTTCGCATCGCGTGAGAGCTCGAGCAGCCTGGGCAGCGTCTTGTTGACGAGCGTGACGCCGGTGATGAAGACGTAGTCCTGTTCCGGGAGGATGTACTCGGCTGCGAAGTCCGGCAGATCGCCGGGCTGGGGCTGGCGCTCGAGGAGGGTGAGGCTGCACGTCTTGCCAAGCGCCTCAAGCCCCGGGAAGTGCCCGATCACCGCCACCTTCCTCCCAGCGAGTTCATCGTGCATCACCTGGAATGCCGTCGAGCGATCGTCCACCGAGACCGGACGCCCGAATGCCGCCTCCACGCGTTCGCGTGCGTTGAAGTGAGAGTTGACCGCTGCGAGTCCGATAGCGGCTTCGCGGACGTTCCAGGACCTCACGAACGAGGCGATCTCGGTGAGCGCACGGCCGGCGAAGGGCGGACGCAGGAGCCCTTCGTCCTCGTTCCTGTGGGACATGGCGATGCCGAGGCCGTGAGACTCGACCAGGGTCCAGGCTCGCCCTACGAGGACGCGCCGAACTCGGACCTCGGAGGGAATCTGCGCGAGCAGGCGATCGTAGATCCACCAGGGTGATGACATTCCGTTCCTCACTCATTGACCCGGGGCCGGGCCCCGGGGGTTACTGGGGATGGCTTGCGGCGCGCGAGCACGCTCACCGCCAGACCACTGCGAGCGCGAGCCCGACCGCGAGCGTGGCGAGAAGTGGTCCGTCCAGAGCCCCGCGGCGCAACGGCAGCGGGCGCGATCGCACGACCCCGAATCCGCGCGCCTCGGCCGCGATCGCGATCTCGTCCGCCCGGCGAAGTGCGTTGCTCATCACGGTGAGCGTGCCCAGTCGCAGCATCATCCGGCGCCGGTGGCGAAGGCCGCCCCGCATCCGTAGCGTGTCCCAGGTGCGGCCTGAGGAGCGTTCGAGCGCGGGGAGGAGATTCACGGCCACACCCACCGTGAAACCGAGTCCTCGCATACCGACTCGCTCCAGCAATCCCGCCAACTCTCCGGGCGACGTCGAGGCCGCGAGGCCGCGCGTGGCGAGCATGATGGCGAGCGCGCGCACCGCCATCCACAACCCTGCGATGAGTCCCGAGGAGGACAGCGGTACCGACCCGAGCCGCCAGTCCGGCGGCCCCAGCCAGAGCGCACCCGAACCCAGCAGGACGATCACGAAGGTCCAGAGGGTTCGGCTCCGGACGATTCGGAACGCGCCCGGATGGAAGAGCAACGCCAGAACCAGCGCAAGTCCGAGCGCGAGGCACGAGCGAGCCCCCCCCAGCGCGCAGGCGGTCACGAGCACGGCGAACAAGCAGCCGAAGCTGCCTGCAGTCCCCAGTCGCTCGCGGAGCATTCGTTGCCCTACGCCACCCCGGCCCGCAGCCGGCGTGCGAGTTGGTTTCCGAGCCCAAGGGCGAGAATCCCTGCGACCGCGCCACCGACGACGTGCAGCAGGACCAGCGCCGCGAGGATCGCGGAGACAGCGCCGGGATCCAGGTGGAGCAGCTTCGCGCCCCCCTCGATCAGGCGGCTGTAGATGCTACCCATGCTCTTGCCGCCGAGGAGGCCCTGGCCGACGAAGGGGTGGCAGAAGGACCACAGCCCCGCGAGCGCGCCCGCAAGCGCCATCGGGGCGCGCCGCGGCGGACCGCCGCCAAGAGCGAGGGCGAGTTCGGCCAGGATTGCCTCGGCGACGATCGCCAGCATGGGACTGAAGACCACCGAGCCGACGCTGAATGCCTTCAGCAGCGCGGCCACGACACCGATCGTGAGTACGGCGCCGCGGCGGGGAACGAAGCTGTAGCCCGTGAGCGCGACCAGCATGCCGACTCCACTCATGATCAGCCCGGTGAGCGGCAGCTTGAGGGCGTGCAGCACGGCGCCCAGAGACATCTCTGCCACGCCCCACAGCGCCCCGAAGACCGCGAGTGCGACCAGATTGCGCGTGGTCCAGTTCTTCATGCTCCGACCTCATCCAGTTCGGTCAGCTCGCCGTCCGCCACGATGGCCCCGTCGCGCATGAGCAGCTGGCGTCGGGCGTAGCGTGCCGCGAGATCGTGGTCGTGCGTGATCAACAGGATCGTGCTGCCCAGCTCGTTGAGCTCTGCGACAAAGTCCATGAGCCGCTTCAGGTGCGCCCAATCCTGCCCCAGCGTCGGCTCGTCGAGGATCAACAGCCCTGGCCGGAGCGCGAGCGTCGCTGCGAGCACGGTGCGCTGCTGCTGGCCTACCGAAAGAGAAAGCGGAGCGCGGCCTCGAAGCCCGCCCAGGTCCGCGGCCGCTAGCGTCGCTTCGTGCGCGCGCTCGTCGAACAACGCCCAGTTGCGTGGACCCAGGGCGACTTCGTCGTCCACGCGCTCGGTGAGCAGCTGATCGAGCGGGTTCTGGGCCAGCAGGCCGATACCCCGCCCGGGCTCGGTGCGTACTCCGCTGCGGACCACCCGGCGACCGCTCCGGGGCCGCATCAGGCCCGCGAGTACGCGGGCCAGGGTGGTCTTGCCGGAGCCGTTCTCTCCCACCAGTGCGACGAACTCTCCGGAGTCCAGCCGCAGATTGATGTCTGCGAGCACGGTCCGACCGTTGTACGCCGCGCTGACGTGGTGAAGCTCGACGAGGGCAAGGCCGTCTGCCGCGCTTCCCGTGGCGTGCGGTCTACCGGACGGTTGGGCCTCGTCCGGCGCGAGTCCGAGCTCCGCGAGACGCGCGTGGTCGGCGGACACTATGGCGGCGGGGCCATCGGCAACGATCCGCCCGCGGTCCATCAGCACGATTCGGCTGGCGACCCTGGCGGCCTCGGCCAGCCGATGTTCGATCATCAGCACGGTCACGCCGTGAATCCCACTCAGCTCGGCCAGCGTACGGAGCACCTGCCTCGCGCCCTCCCGGTCCAGGCTCGCCAACGGTTCGTCCAGCACGAGCACCGGTGGCCGCAGGGCGAGCGCCGCGGCGATCGCCAGCCGCTGCTGGCCTCCCCCCGAGAGTTCGAATGGCGCGCGGCGACGCATGTCCGCAAGCCCGGTTGCCCCCAGCGCCCAGTCCACGCGTTCGCGCACCTGCTGCTCGTCGAAGCCGAGATTGCGGGGCCCGAAGGCGACCTCCTCCTCCACGGTCAGGCAGAAGAGCTGCGTCGCGGGATTCTGGAACACCATGCCGACGTGCGTCGCGAGACTCGCGGGTGGAGTCCGGGTGGGATCGAGCCCCGACACTTTCACGTGTCCTTCGACGTGAGCCGGGATCACCGCCGGCACCAGGCCCGCCACCACGCGCGCGAGCGTCGTCTTGCCGCAGCCCGAGCGGCCGCTGACGAGCACGAACTCGCCCGGTGCCACGCGAAGCGCGATGCCCTCGAGCGCGGGCAGAGTGCCATACCGGACCGAGAGCGCCTCGAGCTCGATCATCGGGATTCGCGATCCGGCCGGCGAGCCCGGTTGTACGTCTCCAGCAGGTGTCCCCGTGCGACGGAATCGCCAGCGTAAACCACCGAGGCCTCGGGCCACAGGCTCAGCGCGTGGGTGACGAGATCCGTTCGGACAACGAGCAGGGCGTGGTCGTAATCCCGGGAAGAGAGCGCGGAAATGCCGGCGGTCCAGCCCCGCTGCTCGAGCAGCTCGAGCGTGCCCAACTCGTCGACGATGAGCAGTTCGCACGGAGTCGCGCGCTGGAGCAGTTCGTTCCCCCACGCGAGGACGGATTCATCAAACGTCCACTGCCCGTGCGTCACGGACCCGGGACGGGCGGGATCGTGAAGCCATGCGAGCTCGCGCGTCTCGCGCGTGCGCAGGTCATGCGCGGAGATGCCCACCTTGCGCGACTGCATGAAGCCGGCCGGGCACACGAGCCCCGCCAAGTCATGGCCAGAGCTCCGAGCAGCGTCGGCCACCTTACGGCAGAGCGTCGTCTTCCCGATTCCCGAGGGCCCGGTCAGGATTGTGAGCGTGCCGCCCATCTACTTCTTCCGCGCCGCGCGAGTCGCCGCGCAGGACGGGCAGAGTCCGCAAATGAGGAACTGCTTGCCGATCACCAGCGCCCCGTCCGGAACCGGGATCCAGGGCAGCGCCTGGCTCGCAAGACACTGCATCTCGCCGCAGCGGGTGCACTGGAAGTGCGCGTGGTTTCCAGGGCAGCCCTTCTTGACCGGGACGTGCGCACAGAAGCGCCACGAGCCGTCCGAGTCCTGGACGCGATGCACGAGCCCCGAATCCTCGAGCACCGCCAGCGTGCGGTAGAGCGTGACTCGATCCAGTTTGGCCGGGCCCCTGGCTTTGGCGATCTCGCTGTGCGCGAGCGGGCGGCCGGTGCGCGAGAGGAAACCCAGGACCGCTTGCCGTGCCGGTGTGCAGCGGAGCCCGGAGCCCTTGATCAGCTCGCGGACCCTGCTCGATTGGCTGGAACGGGCGTGGGATTCGGACACAAGACCCTCGATCGGAACGGCGATGGGGAAGCCACGATGCGGCTCCCAACCCCGCAATGCTACTGCGCCCTTCGGTTAGATGCAACACAGTTGCATCTAGCCGGAGGCGCTGTTAGCGTCCCGGCCCTTCTCAGTGATCTGCACCACAGCTTCAGCGTCGGCCACCTGGCCGACTATCGGAGATTCCCATGCCCTCTCGACTTCGCGCATTCCTCGCGCTCGCAGTCCTCCTGCTCGTACCCGCAGCCAGGTTCGCTGCGGCCCGCCCTTCGCTTCCGGATACGTCGCGCGTCTTCCAGCTTGGCGCGATTGAAGTCGTCGCGCTGCGCCCGCAGGGTGCGGCCGCCATCGAGGAGCAGGTCGGTGCTGCCGATCTGCGCCGGTCCGGACACGTCGACTACATGCAGGCGCTCGCGGCGCTTCCAGGCCTGGCAATCTCCAACGGCGGCCAGCGCAATGAAGGTGGCCTGTACCTGCGCGGCTTCGACCTGCGGCAGGTATCGCTGTTCGTGGACGGCATTCCCGTCTACGTGCCGTACGACGGCAACGTGGACCTGCGCCGGTTCACGACATTCGACGTCTCGCAGATCACGGTCTCGAAGGGCTTCAGCTCCGTGCTCTACGGGCCCAACGCCGAGGGTGGCGCGATCAATGTGCTCTCCCACCGGCCCACTGCCCCCGTGGACCTGAGCGCGGGTCTCGGCACGTTCAGCGGCGGTGGCTACCAAACGGACTTGAGCGCCGGCACACGTAGCCGGGGCTGGTACGCGCAGGCGGCCGGCTCGCTCTTGCACCAGCAGGACTTCCCGCTCTCATCCGACTACCACCCGGTGCGGGTGCAGCCGGCGGGCGACCGGTTCAACTCGAAGCGCGAGGACTACCGGATCAGCCTCAAGCTGGGAGTGACGCCCAACGCCACCGACGAGTACGCCCTGGTACTCGCGTCGCAACACGGCGAGAAGGGCAATCCGCCCTACACCGGTAGCCTGCCCGGCACGCCGGTTCGCTACTGGCAGTGGCCCGAGTGGGACAAGCAGGATGCCTACGTCATCACCCAGACCGCGCTCGGCTGGGGCTCGCTGCTCAAGGGGCGGCTGTACTATGACCACTTCGGAAACCAGCTCTTCGCGTACGACGATTCCACGTATACGACGATGAAGAAGCGGTCGTCCTTCAAGAACTACTACGACGACCCAACGGTGGGTAGCTCGGCGGAGTGGGCGCTCCCGACCGGCGCCACCAATACGGTACGGACTACCGTCCATGCCAAGCTCGACCAGCACCGGGAGCACAACGCGGGTGAACCGGTGCGCAAGCTCGAGGACCTGTCGCTGACCTGCGCCGGCGAGGACACCTGGAAGGTCACGGGTCCGCTCACCGTGATCGCGGGCGTGAGCGACTCGCATCGACGCACGCTCAATGCCCAGGGATTCCAGAACTCGCAGGTCATCCGGCTTCCGACGGGTTCGAACTCGGCGTGGAACGGCGAGGCCGCGCTGCTCTATGACGTCGGCCCCGGCACACTTCGCGGCAGCGTCGCGCAGCGCACGCGCTTCGCAACGATGAAGGACCGCTACTCCTACAAGCTCGGCACGGCGATCCCAAACCCGGACCTCAAGCCCGAAGCTGCCCTGCACTACGAGATCGCATACTCCGGCACGCCCCGGGCCGGGTACACGACGCGAGTGGCTGTCTTCTACAGCCGCATCTCGGACCTGATGCAGTCCATCAGCAACGTTGCGGTCGTGAACGGCGTCTCTGTCGCGCAGATGCGAAACGTCGGGAATGGCCGCAGTTCGGGATTCGAACTCAGCCTGGACGCCACGCCCGTACGCACGCTGGCCATCGGCGGTTCGTACGCCTATGTGGATCGCGTGAACCTCGACACGCCGTCCATCAAGCAGATCGACACGCCCCGGAACACCTTCACGTCCTACGTCGACGTCTTTCCCGTCCGGCGCTTCGACCTGCGGGGAAGCGTTACTGCCTACGGGCAGCGCTACGCCACGAGCACGGGGCTCACGCTCCCGGCGTTCGCGGCCGTCGAACTGCGCGGCGCGCTTCAACTCGACCGCGGCACGAGCCTGGAAGCCGGCGTGGCCAATCTGCTGGACGCCGAGTACCAGCTGGACGAAGGGTTCCCGGAGCCGGGGCGGACCTGGTTTGCCAACGTGAGGTTCGCGCTCGCCCGCTGATCGCGCGGGCAGGGCGCAAGGCTGAAGCCTGGAGGCCCCGCGAGGACGTCGCGAGGCCTCCAGTGCATCAGGACACGTCGGGGCGCGTCAGAGGACGGTAGTAGCGCGTCCCCTCGGCGCAGGGCCGGCAGAGCACCCGGCCATCGCGCTGGACCTCCCGCCCGTCCATCACGCGCTCGCCACACGCTTCGCACGCTGCCCGGCGCGTCGGCTTCCC
>CAIXRL010000560.1 GCA_903921835.1 Candidatus Eiseniibacteriota bacterium
GAAGATCGGCCGGCCGCGCCGCAGCCGTGTTGTCAACACGATGAGGACAGCGGCCGGTCGAGCTTCGCAGCGGAGGACGCGCAGATCGCGCTCGCAGGCGGCGGGCTCATGAATGATCCGGGCTAGGCAGCGCTCCCGGGTGCGTCAAACGGGCCGGCCTCGTCCGGAGGGCCGGCGGTCACGCGGCGGGCCAGTCGTTCCGAAGGCGATCGAGCCGTTCGCGAATAGCCGGGTCTGCCCCCTGCCGGGCCAGAATCACGGCGCACCCCGACGCGCTCGCCTGTCTCGTGGCGCCACCAGCACCCGGCGCTTGCGCGGCGCTCGGCGTTTCAACCGCCCGTTCGAAGACGCGCAGGCGGCTCGACATCCCGGACCGGCAACAGCGATCAGTCCCGTCAGTGCGGCGCCTCCTCGAGCGTCACCCCGATGGTGACGCGCTTGCCGTCCCGCTCCAGTTCCAGCGACAGCGTATCCCCGACCCGGGCACCGTAGATGCTGCCCTGCGCGTCGTCCACGGAGTTGGTCACCTTGTCGTTCACCTTGCGGATGCGGTCGCCGACCTTGATCCCGGCGCTCGCCGCCGGCCCGCTCGGATCCACGCGCGTGACCACGAGACCGCCCGCCTCGTCCCAGCCGAGCCGGCGCGCGAGGGCGTCCGTCACCGGCTGGACCTGCATGCCGGGCCACGCCTCGCGCACGCGTCCGAAGTGGCGGATCTCGGCGAGGAGTCGTTTCGCCATGTTGATCGGGATCGCGAAGCCCAGTCCGATCGAGCCTCCCCCCTGGGTGAAGATGAACGTGTTGATCCCGATCACCTCACCGTCACCGTTCACGAGCGCACCCCCGCTGTTCCCGGGATTGATGGCCGCGTCGGTCTGGATCATGTTCTTGTAGACGCCCGAGTTGCCTTCGGTCGCCTCGCTCTTGATGTCCCGGCGCATGGCGCTCACCACGCCCGCCGTGACCGTCGGCTGCGAGTCGTCGAGCAGGAATCCGAACGGATTCCCGATCGCGATCGCCCATTCCCCGACGACCAGGGAATCGCTGTTGCCGAGTGTCGCGACCGGCAGGCCGGCCGCGCCCTCGAGCTTGAGCACCGCGAGGTCGTAGACCCTGGAATCCCCCAGGACCTTCGCGTCGAAGTGCCGCCCGTCGGGCAGATTGACGCGGATCTGGTCCGCGTCGCGGATCACGTGCGAGTTCGTGAGCACCAGGCCGCTCGCGTCCACGATGACTCCGGAGCCCAGTCCCGGAATCTTCTGCTTGTAGGTGTTCTGCGGAAAGAACCGGTCGAAGAACTCGTCGTGGAGCATGCCGCCGAACGGATCGGCGCGCACGACGCGCGTGGTCATCACGCTCACCGAAACGACCGCGGGGCTCACGCGCTGTGCCGCGATGACGATCGCCGAGCGGCGCGACGCCGGAATGCCGGAGACGCCCGGAGCGTGCGCGGCCGACCGCGACGTCACCGCCGCGAGGGACACGGGAACGGCCGCGAACGCGGCCAGCACGAATAGCGATACCGCGAAGGACCTCTTCACCGGGA
>CAIXRL010000561.1 GCA_903921835.1 Candidatus Eiseniibacteriota bacterium
CGCGGGCGGCGCGGCGCGAATGGCCCGGCGCGACGTGGGCCCGCGCTCTGCTAGGCTCGCGCGATGTTGCGCTCCCCGATGACCGATCCGCCTTCGCCCCGCGCCCGCGGCACCCACCGCGCGGAGCCCGGGCGTGCCGTGCCGTGGGAAGCACTGGCCATGGTGCTGGTCGCTTTCGCGCTGCGCGCGCTCGGGGCTTGGGCCGCGCAGGGTCGCAACGCGACGCCCTCGGGCAGCGAGGCGGACTACGACGCGCTCGCATGGAACCTGGCGCGCGGCCTGGGCTTCGGGTTACAGGGCGCCGCGGGGCTCCACCCGACCGCGCTCCACCCGCCGGTGCTGCCGTTCGTCACCAGCCTGCTCTATCGGGTCACGGGACACGACTTCTTCGCCGCGCTCCTGCTGCAGTGCGCCGCGGGTGCGCTCGTGCCGGTGGCGCTCGCGCTCTTCGCGCGGGCCACGTGGGGCAGCGTGGTCGCGCGCGTCGCCGGCTGGCTTGCCGCCGTGCACCCGCTGCTCGTCGGCTTCTGTGGCTGCATGCTCCCCGGGTCGCTGTTCGCACTGCTGATGCTGGTCGCGCTCTCGGCCAGCGCCGACTGGGTCAAGACCCCGCGGCCCGCGCGCGCGCTCGGCACGGGGCTCCTCTGGGGCCTCGCGATTCTCACGCACCCCATCGCGCTCATGATGCCGCCGCTGGTCGCAGCGTGGTCATGGTTCCCACTCGGGCTCACGCTGGCCTCGCGCGATCGCGTGCGACAGGTCGCGCTCCTGCTGCTGGGCGTCGCGCTCGCGGTGGGGCCATGGACGCTGCGCAACGCGCGCGAGTTGCACGCGTTCGTGCCGGTCACCACCGGCGGCGGCCGGGCGCTGCTCGAGGCGAACAACGCCCTCGCCTGGAACGCTCCCGGCGCCCGCGGCGGGACGGTGCGCGTCGACGCGATCAAACCGTGGGCCTCGCGCCTGCGCGGCCTGTCTGAGCCCGCTGCGGACGCGCTCTGCGGCGTCATGGCGCGCGAGTTCATGGACGCGCACCGCGCCGACTGGCCTGCCGTGGCGGCGGCCAGACTCGGACGCTTCTGGCGGCTGCGCGCCGCGGGCGGCTCACCCGTCGGGCGCTGGAGCCGCGCGGGCTCCGCGCTCGATCGGATGCACGCGCCGTTCGATCCGTTGCTGGCGTGGTCCGTTGTGGTGCTGCCGCTCGCGCTCTTCGGGGCGTTCACGCTGCTCGCGAGCCCCAAGCGCATCTTCCTCGCGCTGTCGCTGCTGACGATCGCCGCGTTCACCGCCACCGCGCTGCCCTGCGGGGGGGCGCTGAGCCTGCGCGTGCCCATCGAACCGCTCGTGGTGCTGCACGCCGCGGTGGGCGTCGCCGCGCTGTGGAAACGCCGGGGCGGGCGCCGCGCCAGGCTGGAGCTGGTGCCCCGGCACTGAGGCGACGCGGCGCGGCGGTTCAGCGAACGATCACCACACGCAGGCACGCCGTCGCGTGCTCGCCCTCGAAACGCGCGTAGAAGACGCCGGACCCCGCGCGCGCGAGCGCCGCAGGGCCGACGGCGAACCGCACGCGGCCTGCAGGGAAGTCGCCGCTCGCCAGTTCGGCCACACGACGCCCGCTGACGTCGTAGAGCACGACGCGCCCGTGCGAGGCGCCCGGCAGGTCCAGCTCCAGCGTACCCACGTCGCGCATCGGCAGCGGCCACGCCCGCAGCGCCAGCGCGGCCACGGGAGCGGGAGTGCCCCAGGAGCCCGCCTGAAGGCCGTCCGGAACCAGCGCGAAGGCGCGCGACACACCGTTGAGCGTGCCGATGCCGGAGATCACGCCATCGTTGGTGATGGCCGTCGCCATCGCCAGCTGCCAGCCCTCGCCGGCGGGAACCACGGTGTTCAGGTCCACGATCGCGCCCGCGTCGAACACGGTCGCGACCATCACAGAGGCCATCGTGTACGAGAAGCCGACCGCCGCACCGGCGTCGTTGACGTCGTAGGCGACGCTGTGGCCGCCGGGCAGCGCACCCAGGTCCTGGAGCGTGCTGCCGCGCCAGAGCACGGCGTGAAAGTGCAGCGCGCCCTCGCCCGCCATGGCATAGCCCACCGCGGTGCCGTTCCCGCTGATGCCGTACGCCTTGCTGCCGGGCAGGTCGAGTTCCGCAAGCGGCTCCACCACGTGACCATCGGAACGGAACGCGCGCAGCGAGCCGCGCCCGTCCGTGAGAAAGCCGACGATCTCGCCCGAGTCGTTGATGGCGAGCGCCGCCCCTCCGATCCCGTCCGCCAGCGGCAGGGGCTTCATGCCGAGGGCATCGGTCCACACGAACGGCACCTCATTGCGCGCATCGTTCATCGCGCTCGCGCCCACGACGACGCCGGCGACATTGATCGCGAACGCCATGCTGTAGCCGCCGCCCAGCGTACCGAGATCCTCCATCGCACCGCCGCGATAGAGGAACGCGTGGCGCGTCGCGTCGGCCAGGCGCGCCCAACCCACGACCTGTCCGCCGGTGCCGACGGCATTGGCCAGGCTCGCGTCGCCGCCCAGCGTGCCCAGGTCCCGCACCGCGCCGCCGGAGAAGAGCACCGCGTGCGGCTGGCTGGGCCCGACCATCTCGTAGCCGGCAGCGAGGCCCCCGGTGGTGATGCCGAACGCGCCGCTGCCGCCGGGCAGGCCGCCCAGGTCCACGACGCGATAGCCCGCGGGCGAGCCCACGGCGCCTGCAATCGTCGCAACCAGCAACCCCGCGAGCGCGAAGGCGATACCGCCCGCCGTGCGAGCAGGATGGATGTGCTCACGTCCCACGACGACCTCCCTTGTGCGACCCGGCCTGCCCCAACGTCCGCCCGGGGAAGAGGCGGCGCAGCGCCCGTGGGGGGCATCCTACTCTGTTTGGGGTGGGAAACGTCTACGGAAACTCCGCGGGGCGGCGAGCCGATGGCGGTAGTGTCACCATCGGTGATCCGTGACTATTGTCCTGAAGCCCGGGCAAATCGAAGCAGGCGCGGGCATCAAGGTGAGCGCCCCCGCTCCCGCCGAGTCCTTTTGCGCCTCGTCGCCCGACCGAGATTCCCGTGACCGCCCAACTCCCGCTTGGCTGCGCCGCGTGACGCCGCACCCTTCTGATGCGCATCCTCCCGTCCGCGGTGCTTGCGCTGGGGGTTGCGTCGAGCGGCGCACGAGCGCAGAGCATCGCTCCGAACATGTGGGTCACGGATGGCAGGATCATGGCCGTTGCCACGTCGGGGAACACGATCTGGCGGCGACTTCACCCGCGTCGGCCCAGCACCGGATCGTTTGCCGGAATCGATGAAGGCTCCGGGTGCTCCGCTTGCGCACTGGCCGCGGGTGGCGGGCCGAGTCCATTGCGCCGCCCTGGCGCGCCCTCCCTCGCGTCGGGGCGGTGGCGTTCGCGGCCGCGAGCGGAGCGAAGCGCAGGCGCGGACGCTGCTGCGGCGCACCGGGCGAGGCTGTTCGGCAGGCTTTTGGCGAAAGGAGTAGGCTCGCGGGGCTACGGACGCACGGCCGTGCGGTGCGGCTTCTTGTCGGCGGAGCCCCCCGCTCCGATGTCACTGAAAGGGCTTTGCCATGAACGCTTCGCTTCGACGCTTCGCTCGGATGCTCCCGCTCCTGGCACTCCTCCTTGCAGCACCGAATGCCGCCCGCAGCCAGGTGACGGCTCCCGGCCCGATGGAACTGGCGCCCGGGGCGCGCGCGCGACTGGCGCAGGCCGCAGGCGACGCG
>CAIXRL010000562.1 GCA_903921835.1 Candidatus Eiseniibacteriota bacterium
CAGGCGCGGGTGCGGGTAGCTCGGCAGGCCCTGGCCGCGCACCACCTCCTGGCGGAAGTGATCGAGCTGCGCCTCGCTCAGGCGGCCCTCGAGGAACGCGCGCGAGTAGATGCCCGGCGCGGCGTGGCCCTGGAAGAAGATCTGGTCGCCCGGGCCGCCGTCGTCCTTGCCGCGGAAGAAGTGGTTGAAGCCCACCTCGTACAGGCTCGCGGCCGAGGCGTACGTCGAGAGGTGCCCGCCCAGGCCGGCGTGTTCGTGGTTCGCGCGCAGCACCATGGCCGCCGCGTTCCAGCGGATGATGCGGCGGATGCGCTTCTCCATCGGCTCGTCGCCCGGGAAGGGCGGTTCCTGCTCGGTGGAGATGGTGTTGATGTAGCGCGACTGCACCAGGCCCGGCAGGCCGACGTGGAGCTGGCGCGCGCGCTTGAGCACTCGGCGCAGCAGGAAGTCCGCGCGCTCGCGGCCGTGGAGCCGGACGATGTCCTCGAGCGCGTCGAGCCACTCCTGCGTTTCGCCGGCGTCGGCGTCGGGCAGCTGGCGCTTGAACCCGGACAGCATGTTGAGGATGAACCGCTCGCTTTCGCGGCGATCCGGAGTCTCACGGTCCTGGACGCTCATGATCTCGCTCTTCCCTTCGGTCGGGTGGCCGCGGTTCGGGATCGCATGCCTGCCGGGCCGCTGCGGCATGTGCGCGCGGCCGTCGAGCCGGCTCGGGGCGAGCAGGCAGGAAAGCACCTTCACCGGCGGCAGAATAGAGGCTGGGGGACCGGGGGCCAAGCCCCGCGGGACGAGCCGCCGGCGCCCACGGGACGTCCCTTGCTCCGATGCCTTTGCGGCGCAGGAGGTTCGGGAACAGCGGGCACTGTTGTAGGCGGCTACTGTGATCCGCGTCCCTCTGAGCCTGTTCGCGTGACTCGTGTCCGTGAGAGCCCGGCAAGTCGTTGAGAGAACCTGCTCGGGCCTTCGTTGCACGGTGGGGGTGACGGATCAGCGTGACGGATCAGGGTTCCGTTCTCTCCGAGTTCGTGCCAGGTGCGGCCCTTCGCACCCGAGTCTTCCCTCGTCCCCCCCGACGGCGGGCAAGACAGGGAACCCTGGAGTCGTTCTGCGTGGCGGGTGTAGGGCCGGTGACTATCCCCATGTGATGTGCTGGAAGCAGGACGTTCTATCGGCCATTCCGCGACGGCCACGGCTCGAGCCCAAGCTCGGGTCTGGACAACAGGAGACTGCATGGGCGACGTTCCACCCGTCACGCGGTGAGGGATCCGGGGGGGAATGGTTCCGCAAATCCGGGGTCCCATGGTTCTGAAAACCGACAATGAACACTCGGGGGCTGACATGGCACCGACTGCGCGGACGCGGAAGCTGGTTCGGGTGTTGGCTTGGGCGACGATCGTGATGGGGGCGTGCGGCGCCGGGATGGAGGCTATGTCCGGTCACTGGATCAATGGCCTCTCGGGGGGCGCAGTCATTATTTCGATGGGGGTCATAATCCTGTCGCAGGTGAGGGAGAAGCACGACGCTTGAACTGCGGTTGGGCGCGGTTCTTGGGCCACGTGCCGGTGATCGTGAATTCGCACGGTCCCCGCCCGCTCCTGCTACCCTCGCGCCCGGGTCCGAGATCCCCCAACCGGAGACGCCCCGCCATGACCACCGTGAGTGTCACGCCGCTTTCGACGCTGCATCCCGCGCGCGTCGGCCCGCGCCCGATGACCGCCGAGGACCTGTGGGACCTGCCGCGCGTCGGCACGCCGCAGAGCTCGCCCGACGGCCGCTTCGCCGTCGTCCCGGTGACCACGTACACGATCGCGAACAACGAGTCGCGCACGCGCCTGTGGCGGCTCGCGCTGGACGGCGGCGGCGAACCGGTCGCGCTCACCTCGCCGGACGCGTCGGCGTCCGAGCCCCGCATCTCGCCCGACGGCGCGCAGCTCGCGTTCACGCGCAGGGACACCGACGGCCGCGCGCAGCTCATGCTCATGCCGCTCGGCGGCGGCGAGGCGCGCAGGCTGACCACGCTGCCGCTGGGTGTGTTCGACCCGAAGTGGCTGCCCGACGGCTCGGGGCTCGTGTTCGTGGCACCGCTCGTCAATGGCCACCTCACCGCGGAGGCCACGGCGGCCGAGCTCAAGCGGCGCGCGGAGGATCCGGTGAAGGCGCACGTCACCGAGGACCGCGTCTACCGCTACTGGGACACGTGGCTCACGACCGGCGAGGTGCCGCACCTGTTCGCGCTCGAGCTGGCGGGCGGCGCGGTGCGCGACCTCACGCCGGAGTCCACAGCGCGGTTCGACTGGATGGACCCGTCGGGTCAGTACGACCTGTCGCCGGATGGCCGCGAGGTCGCGTTCGCAGGGATCGCCTTCGACAAGGCGAGGTCGCTGCTCTCCTCGCGCATCTTCACCGTGGCAGTCGCGGGCGGCGCGATAACGTGTCTCACCGCGGGGCATCCCGCGGACGACCTGCGCCCGCGCTACACGCCCGACGGCGGCGCGATCGTCTACGGCATGACGCACGACCCGCTCTTCTACGCCGACCGCGTCCGGCTCATGCGTTGCGACCGCGCCAGCGGCGGGCACGCGGAGTGGCTCGGCGGCTGGGACCTCTCACCGGCAGCGTGGGAGTTCGCCGCCGACGGCACGCTGGTCCTCGCGGCCGAGCAGGACGCGCGCGTGAAGCTGTTCACGTACTCCGGCCGGGGGAGGCCGCGCGCGCTCTCCGGCGACGGCGCCGTGGGCGGGTTCACCGTGACGCGATCCGGCCGCGTGCTGTTCACGCACCAGGATCTCGCGACGCCGGCCGAGGCGTACGCGTGCGCGCCGGACGGCTCCGCTCTCACGCGCATCACGCACTTCACCGACGACGTGGCGGCGCGCTACGGCACCGGCGAGGTGCGCGAGATGACGTTCACCGGCGCCGGGGGCGAGACGGTGCAGATGTTCGTCGTGCTGCCGCCGGACTTCGCGCCCGACCGCAGCTATCCGCTCGTGCACGTCGTGCACGGCGGTCCGCACGGCATCTCGGGCGACCAGTTCCATCCGCGCTGGAACGCCCAGCTGTTCGCGGCTCCCGGCTACGTCGCGGCACTCGTGAACTTCCAGGGCTCGACGTCGTGGGGGCAGGACTTCGCGCAGCGCATCCAGGGCGAGTGGGCGGCGCGCCCGTTCGCGGACGTCATGGCGGCCACCGACGCGCTGGTCGCGACCGGCCTCGTGGACGGGGCGCGCCTGGCGGCGGCGGGCGGCTCGTACGGTGGCTACCTGATGAGCTGGATCGCGGGGCACACCGACCGCTTCCGCTGCGTCGTCAACCACGCGGGCGTCTCGGACCTCGTGGGCCAGTACGCGAGCGACGTCACGCAGGGTCGCGGGCGTGCCGCCGGCGGCGAGATCTGGGAGGACATCGGGGCGATGGAGCGCTGGTCCCCCGTGCGCTTCGCCAGCGGCATGAACACGCCCATGCTGGTCGTGCACGGCGAGAAGGACTACCGCGTTCCGGTGGGGCAGGGGCTGCTCGCCTACGGCGTACTCAAGGCCAAGGGCGTTCCGGCGCGGCTCGTCTGCTTCCCGGACGAGGGCCACTGGGTGCTCAAGCCGCGCAACTCGCTGCTCTGGTACCGCGAGGTGCACGCCTGGCTCGCGCGCTGGCTCGGGGCCTGAAGCCGGGCCGGCGGGAACCGTTCAGCCGCGCCCGGGCGTGTTGCGAGCCCGGGCCTCGCGCTGCAGCACGGCGCCCAGGTGCGCGCCGGCGAACGTCAGCACGAACATGCTCATCACGTTGTGCGCGCCCGAGAGCAGCGGGGCGTAGGCGGCCGCCGCGTGGCCGCCGCGCGCCAGCCACCACGGCCACGCCAGCGCGAGGCCGGTGAGCTGCGTGAGCGCCATGGCGATCGCCGCGATCAGCCCCAGCGCGTAGTCGAGTCGCGCGCGAAACGGCGCCACGCGGTTCCAGTGGCCCCACTGGTAGGCGGCGTACGCGGCGGTCAGCGCGACGCCGACGAAGACGTGCGCGGCGGCGCCGGGCAGCGTGCCCACCGCGAGCCGCGCGAAGAAGATCACCAGCCCGCCGGCGGCCTCGAACGCGAGCAGCGCCCACAGCGCCACCAGCAGCGGCGCGCGCAGGCGGCGCGCCCGGCCCGCGGGCGGTTCGGCGCGGCTCACCCGAAGTAGCGCAGCGCGAACAGCACCTCGCCCGAGCCGATGCTGATGGCCCAGAACACGAGGAACGTCCAGGTCAGCGCCGGGCGCTCGCGGAAGAACCAGCGCGCCGGCTGCTGCTGCTGCTCCTGGTGCGCGAACACGCCGAGCACGACGAACACGAGGTAGGCGAGCAGCGAGAGCAGCCCGTGCACGGCGAAGCCGATCTTCATGCCGGTCGAGAGCACGTGTACCGCGGCCGTCGCGGTGCCCGAGGCGTCGGAGGCACGCTTCGCCATGTACATGACGTTGATGAGCCCCTCGAACAGCGCGACGCCGATGAACAGCGGGAAGGGAAACGGGCGGCGCGTCCAGTTCCGGCGCACCACGAAGAGCACGGCGGCGGTGACGAACAGTTCGCTGGTCGCGGAGAACAGCGAGAAGGCGGGAATGTGCATGGAGGGGACACTAGCCCGGATCCGACTCGAGCCGCCAGCCGGGAGTGCGTGGAGCGACCGCCGCGCACGGCGCTCCCCGGCGATCGACCGCCCGCGCGGACCCGCGGTTGTCGCTGCCATGGACGGGTGGTAGAGGTACGGGATGAAGCGCAAGCCGCACTCCCGCGCCGCGTCCGCGGCGACGCCCGAGCGGACCCCGGTCCGGCCGCTGCCTCCGGGCGCCGGGGCCGCCCTCGTCGTGGCTTCGCTCGTTCTCCTGGTCTTCGTCGTCCAGCGCCACGTGCTCGGGGCCTTCTTCGCGCTCGACGATGGTGTGCTCTTCCAGCAGGCGCGCGGGTTGCGTCCCTGGCCCGTGATGCCGTGGCGCTGGCTCTCGGGCGTGGCGTGGTTCCGCGCGGTCGTGCCGCTCTGGGGTGTCGCGCCGCTGCCGTACCACGTCGCCAGCCTCGCGCTGCACGCGCTGAACGCGGTCCTGCTTGCGCGTCTCGCGCGCCGGTGGGGCGCCTCGGCGCCGGCGGCGTGGCTGGCCGCCGGGATCTTCGCGACCTCGCGCGTGCACTTCCCCGCGCTCCTCGCGGCGACGTCGATCGGCGAGCTGCTCGCGCTGACGGGCACCCTCGCCGCGCTGCTGCTCGCGGCGCCGGGCCGGCGCGCGATCGCCGCGGCGGGCGTGTTCCTGCTGGCGCTGCTGGCGAAGGAGAGCGTGCTGCTGGTGCCGCTCGCGTGGCTTGCCGCGCCCGCAATGGGCGAGGACCGCGCGAGCAGGAAGAGTCTGGTCGCCGTGCTGGCCGGCCTCGGCGTCCTGGGTGGATTCGCATTGCTCGGCTGGGGCGTCGTTTCGGGCCGCCTGGGCGGGCAGGCGTACGCGCTCGGTGCGCCCGGCGCCGTGATGGAGAACGTGGCGCGGCTGTTCGGCTGGAGCATCGATCTCGCGAACCCCATCCCCGACCTGCGGCCCGTGATCGAACCGGGGGCGCGAATCGCGTGGACCGTGGCGCTGCTGGTACTGACGGCCGCCGGTATCACCTGGCGCTCCGCTCCGCTCGTCGCGGCGGGCGTGCTGTGGTGGTGGCTCGCGGTGCTGCCGGTCGCGCCGCTCGCCGGGCACGCGTACCTGCACTATCTCTACACGCCGTTCGCAGGTCTCGCGCTGGCCGTGGCCGGTGCGTTCGACGGTGCGCGCGCCGCGTTCACGGCGCGGCGGGGCGATGCGCGCGCGAAGTCGCCGTCACATCGGGGCGGTGCGCGCGGCGCGTGGCTCGTCGCGGGCGCGCTGATTCTGGTGCATGCCGCGTGGTCCGACGTGTTGCTCTCGCTGCGCGTGGACCTGAGGACGCGCGCGACCGGCGCGCCGCTCGATCCCGTGCTGCGCAAGAGCGAGATGACGCGCGCCGCGGTCGAAGACGTCGCCCGGGCGCTCGCGGGCCGCCGCGCGTCCGTGCTGATCTTCGAGCCCGCCTCGGTCTCGCCGGCGGTGAACCTCGCGACGGGCGTCGCCGTGGCGGGCCCCGCGCAGCGCTGGGAACTGGAAGCCACGCTCGACGGGGGCCGCTCGCTCAGGGCCTACGTGCCGCAGGCGGACTCGGTGGCGTTCGCGCACGGCTACGTGTCCGGTCACGACGACTTCGAGTGTTTCATGCCGCTTCACGACGGCCGGCTGCGCGCCCTGGGGCGGCCACCCGGATCGCACGCGCGCCTGGCCGCCACCATGCTGGAGTACGGCTACACTCAGGCGGCGCTGGAGTACCTCGACGCGGCGCTCGCGGATCGCCCCGGCGACCGCGCGCTCCTGTACGCGAAGGGCCAGGCCCTCGAGCGCTCCGGCGACGCGGCCGGTGCGCGCGACGCCTGGCGGGCGGTGGTGGCCGGCGCTCCGGGCGATTCGCTGGCGTCGCTCGCCTCGACCGCGCTCGGGTCCGCGGGTTGGTGACGGCGCGCCGTCGTCGCGTGTAGGCTCGCGGTCATGCCGCTGCCCGAACACCTCCGCCGCCTGCTCGCCGACTGCGACGTCGAGACCTATCGCTCGTCGGGTCCGGGAGGGCAGAAGAAGAACAAGACCGAGTCGAGCGTGCGCATGCGGCACCGCCCCACGGGGATTGTGCGCATCGCCACCGAGAGCCGCTCGCAGATCCGCAATCGCGAGGCGGCTCTCGAACGCCTGTGGAAGGCGCTCGAGGCGCGGGCGCGACGCCCCAAGCCCAGGAAGGCGAGCGCGCCCACGCACGCCTCGAAGGTGCGCCGGCTGGCCGAGAAGCAGCACGTGGCGACGATCAAGCGCGGCCGCGCCAGCCGCGGGGACGACGACTGATCCACCGGTCGCTCCGGTAGTTTCGCGCGCGAGATTCCGTACAACTACGGATTGCCCTGTGCACCGCGGGGTTGCTATTTGTTATGACTTGCACCGTCGCGCGGTGCGGCATCTCCCGTCCCTTGCTCGCGCGTTCCATCCCGCCGAACACCACAGGAGTTTCCCCCCCATGTTGCTTGCGTCCACGCTGCACTCCAGGATGTCCCGCGCCCGCGTCGTTGCGGTTGCCGCGCTGCTCGCGCTTCAAGGCGCGCTGGCTCCGAGCGCGAGTGCGGCCTCCGCCTACTCCTCGCTCGCGGATACGACCCGTCCCGCCACGTTCATGCGCGAGGTCGTCGTCACCGGCGCCCGCTTTCCGCGGAGGTACTACGAGTCGCCGCAGGCGCTCTCGTACCTCAACCGGCTGCAACTGCGCGAGACCGCACCGACGGTGATCGGCGACGTCCTGTCGCAACTGCCCGGCGTGGACATGAGCAAGGACAGCCCGTGGGAGCAGCGGCCGGTGCTTCGCGGCCTGGGTGGCCAGCGCGTGCTGGTGCTCGTGGACGGCACGCCGATGAACAGCGCCCGCGGCAACGGTCCGCATCCCTCGCTGGTGGATCCGTCCCAGATCGAGCGCGTGGAAGTGGTGCGCGGACCTTCGTCCGTGGCGTACGGCTCCGACGCGCTGGGCGGCGTAATCAACATCATCACGCGCGAGGCGCTGCCCTCGTCCATGAACAACCGCGGGCTGCAGGGCTCCGTGAACATGGGTGGCAGCACGGCGGAGAGCCAGACCAACGAGAGCTTCACGCTCATGCCGCACATCGGCCGGTTCTCGGCCTTTCTGGGCGCGGGCGGGCGCAAGTCCCAGGACTACCGTTCGCCGCAGCAGATCGTCGTCAACTCCGGTTTCTCGGATTACAACTACCTGGGCAACCTGCGCTACGACCTGACGGACCGGTTGACGGTACGCGGCGGCCTGCAGCGATACCACGGTTCGAACGTCGGCGTGCCCGGGCTCGACAGCGACATCCCCAAGGACATCGCCCGCTTCTCGTTCCCGTTCTACGACCGGGATTTCGAGTTTCTGTCGCTGGACCACGTGTACCCGGAGAGCTGGCTGGCGCGCACGCACATCAAGGTCTACCGCCAGCGCGAGCTCCGCGACTTCTTCTCGTCGCACGTGGTGGACAGTTCCTCCTACTACGGGCCGCACGCGGATCCCTACATGGGGTTTGACCCCGTGTACAACCCCGCGCGTGGGGGCACGACGGGCGTGTACCAGCAGCAGGATCGCTACTTCGACCTCGAAACCTGGGGGTCGCAGGTCCAGCTCACGTCGCGCAAGACGGACCGGTACCTGTTCACCATGGGGCTGGACGGCGTGACCGACCGGACCAAGGGCAATAACGTGCGGTTCCGCAGTTGGCGCTACAACTCGGTGGCGGGCCTGGACTCCGCCGGCACCACGGCGACCCGCATCACGCAGTCGCTGCCGACCGGGCACTTCGACAACTACGGCGCCTACTTCCAGAACGAATGGTACGTCGTCCCGCGCTGGACGATGAGCGTGGGCGGCCGCTGGACGCAGTACCACTACCAGACGGACCTGTTCACCAATGCGCCCCCGCCGACCGGCACGACCGTGCAGCCGGCCTCGGTGACCAACGGCGCGGGCAGCGGCTCGCTGGGCCTCGTCTACCAGGCGACTCCGGACCTCAACCTGACCGCGAACTTGGCGAGCGGCTATCGCCAGCCCAACGCGCAGGACCTCTTCTTCAACGGACCCGGTTCGGTGGGCCTGGTGCTCGGCAATCCCGACCTCAAGCCCGAGCACAGCAAGTCCTACGACGTGGGCCTGCGCTGGGGGCCGTCCTCGGCTGCGCTCGCGGCGAACGTCTACTATTCCACGTACCAGGACCTCATCAACGCGCTGCCGGCAGGTCCCGGCACGTACCAGTACCTGAACGTGGCCACCGCCACGATCTGGGGCTACGAGCTCGAGGGCGAACACCGCTTCCAGCCCAACTGGATGGGTCGCCTGACGCTCTCCAACCAGATCGGCGACATCACCAGCGCCGATGCGATCCTGAAGATCTACGGGCTCGTCGCGGACCGCGTGCCGCTCGAGTTGGTACCGCCCCTGAAGGGCTCGATGTCGCTGCGCTGGGATGACGACCAGCACCGCGTCTGGGTGGAGACGACCGGTCGCTACTCGTGGCGCACGAATCGCCTGCCGCCCCCGATCCCGGGCGTCGGCCAGCTGAGCACGTTCAAGAAGGAGTACGTGGTTGGCGACATCATGATGGGCACCGAGGTGGACAATATCCACGTGGTGCTCGGGGTGAAGAACTTCACCAATCGGGCCTATCGCCCGGCGCTCGCGTCCATCGAGGATCCGGGCATCTCGTTGGTCGGGACCCTCTCGGTCGACTTCTGAAGCGCGGCTTCCGCGCGGGGCGCCGGCCGCTGCATGCCGGCGCCC
This sequence comes from Candidatus Eiseniibacteriota bacterium, assembly GCA_903921835.1. Lineage (GTDB taxonomy): Bacteria > Eisenbacteria > RBG-16-71-46 > RBG-16-71-46 > RBG-16-71-46 > CAIXRL01. The sequence continues at coordinate 9,370 of CAIXRL010000562.1, forward strand.
CGTCCCATTTGGGGGGTGGCTGGCGTAAAGTGCCCGCCAGGGCGCGGGATGGGGCGCTGTCCGCGCCGTCCCGGCGCGGGAATACGGGGGAGGAGAGACTCGGAAATGAACTCCAGCGGGGAATCGGCCGATATCATTGAAAGTCCGAGGCGCGAGCCGCGGCTGCCGCCGGGCCAGGTGAAGACCGAGAAGTGGCCGGTCCTGCACCATGGCGCGGTGCCTGGCGTGGATCTCGCGACGTGGGACCTGGTCGTGGACGGGCGCGTCGCGCGTCCGCAACGCTGGTCGTGGGAGGAGTTCCAGGCGCTGCCGCGCAGGCGGGTGCACAGCGACATCCACTGCGTCACGCGCTGGAGCCGTTACGACAATCTCTGGGAAGGCGTCCCGCTGCGCGAGGTGATCCGACTTGCCTCGGTGGAGCCCGACGCGCGTTTCGCCATTCTTCACGCCGAGCTGGGGTTCACGACGAACCTGCCGCTCACGGAGCTTTCGCAGGATGACGTTCTGCTCGCCGACCGGCACGATGGGGAACCGCTCACACCCGAGCACGGGTGGCCGCTGCGGCTCGTCGTCCCGCGTCGCTACTTCTGGAAGAGCGCCAAGTGGATCCGGCGCATCGAGCTGGTCGCCGCCGACCAGCCCGGTTTCTGGGAGCGCAACGGCTACCACAACGACGCCGACCCGTGGCGCGAGGAACGCTTCTCCGACTGGTGACCCGCGCGCGAGGCGCCTGTGAACGCGCCCGGGCACGCGGAGCGCGGTCGCCAGTGGCTCGAGGAGCAGCTCGGGCTGCTCGGCAACCTGCGCAACGCCAACCCGCGCGATCCGAGCTTCAAGCTCTGGCGCCAGAACACGCTCACCGTGCTGCAGCGCATCTGGCCCGGTGAGCAGGCGCGCTCCGAGCGCTTCCGCCGCATCACCTTCTCGCCCGCGTCCACCCGGGCCGACTTCAACACGACGCGCGAGTGGTACACGCGCGGGTGCGCCGAGGCCACGGAGCTGCTGCACGCGATGCTCACCGAGGTGGCCGCCGTCGGCGTTCCGGAGCCGGGAGGCGCCGCGGCGGGACCGCCGATGCTGGCCAGCTCGCGTGAGGACGATTTCCCGGTGCTGGAACTGCCGTCGGCGGATGCCTCCGCGAAGGCGGCGGGCGTCGCGCCCCATGCCGATGCCGACAGGATGAAGGCGAATGCAATCGTGCTTGTACGCATGGACTTCCCCCTAAAGTTGGAATTGAAAATTCGACGACGATCGCAGGACCGCTCTCGTCCAAAGAGCGCGCACTCTAGGGCGGCACATTGGGACCAACAAGCGTTTCGGCGCCCCTGTCCAAGCGTCGAGCCCCTGATACTTTGATCTCTATGCATTTATCACCGTCACGCCGCAAAATTTATTCTCGCGCCGGACATATTTCTTGCCGCGCTGCAGGAACCCTCTGTTCGCTCGGCACAATCAACGCGTCATAACAGAAAATGAGTAGGCAAAAGGGTCGGATTTGGAGCCGCAGGACCGCAGTGCAGCGGACACATCGAAGCTGTTCGAACGACAGAGCGAGGAATAGCGTTCCCGCCCGATGGCCGGAATGTCTGTCCATCTTGGGAGGGAGATTTGCGGACACTGCAGAATTGCAGAGCTGCAAATCCGGGGAGAATGAATAATGAATCGCTTTTTCAAAATTGGCGTTGCTTCGATTGCATTCGGATTGATTGCAACGGC
>CAIXRL010000563.1 GCA_903921835.1 Candidatus Eiseniibacteriota bacterium
AACTTTCGCGGTGTGGGCGCGAGCGCGGGCGCGTTCGATCGCGGCGAGGGCGAACTGGCCGACGCGCGGGCGGCGCTGGCGTTCCTGCGCGAGCGCCACCCGGCCGCGCGCCGCTGGGTCGCGGGGTTCTCGTTCGGTTCATGGATCGCCTCGCGGCTCGCGACCAGCGAACCCGACGTGGAGCGGCTCATCCTGATCGCACCGCCGGTGCACACGCAGACATTCGAGGAGCTGCTCACGAGCCCGGTCGCGAAGCTCGTCGTGCAGGGGATGGCGGACGACGTCTGCCCGCCCGCGAACCTGGCCGCCGTCTTCCCGCGCTGGGCCGAGCCCAGACGGCTGATGAAGGTCGCGGGCGCGAGCCACTTCTTCGACAAACATCTCGCGGATCTCGGAAAGGCGTTGCTCGAGGGCATCCGCTGACGGCCCCGGGGTCGGCCGTGGGCGCGGGGCGGGTCCGTCGTTCGCAGCGCCGGTCACGCGCCGCCGGGGAGGCCGGTGGTCACGCGGCGGCAAGTACTGCGGCCTGCTGGCGCGCTGGGGCTCCCCGGGGTCGCGTTCGTCGGCACGAAAGCTGGCACGGGGAACGCCTTCCGACTATCGTTCGTCACTCTTGCGGCGCGAGGCTCCCCGGGATGGTGGGGGGGCGCGCCTCGACTTCGCCAATCGACCCTGGGCCGCACGGCCCGTTGCACCAAGAGGAGTGGACGTGAATCGCACGCGTTGGATCATCCTGGTCGTGATCGTGCTGGGAGTGCTGGGCGGGGGCTGGTGGTGGCAGGCGCGGGGGCACAAGGACGCGACCAAATACCGGACCGCGGCGGTCGAGCGCGGGGACATCACGTCGACCGTCTCCGCGACGGGCAGCGTGCAGCCGGTGCTCCAGGTGCAGGTCGGCAGCCAGGTCAGCGGCACGCTCAGCAAACTGTACGTGGACTACAACTCGCAGGTGAAGGCCGGCCAGGTGCTCGCGCAGCTGGAGACCTCGGCCTTCACGGCGCGCCTGGCGCAGGCCGAGGCGTCCGTGGCGCGCGCGCAGGCGGCGCTCCGTAACGGCCAACTGGGCCTGAAGCGCTCGATCGAGCTGCAGAAGGGCGACTTCATCGCGCAGGCGGACGTGGACGCGGCGCAGGCGACGGTCGACCAGCAGAAGGCGGACCTCAAGCAGGCGCAGGCCTCGCTCGAGTCCGCGCAGGTGGACCTGAGCCACACCACGATTACCTCCCCGATCGACGGCGTCGTAATTTCGCGCTCGATCGACGTCGGCCAGACCGTGGCCGCCAGCCTGCAGGCGCCCCAGCTGTTCATCATCGGGAACGATCTGCGCCAGATGCAGGTGCAGACCAACATCGACGAGGCGGACATCGGGAGCATCCGTCCCGGCCTGCAGGCGAAGTTCACGGTCGACGCCTATCCCGACGCGCAGTTCTCGGGCTCCGTGGTACAGGTCAGGCTGGTGCCGCAGGTGTCCTCGAACGTGGTCACCTACCAGACGCTGATCTCGGCGCGCAACGACGACCTGCGCCTGCGGCCGGGTATGACGGCGAACGTCACGATCATGATCGACACGCACATCAATGCTCTCAAGGTCGTCAACGCCGCGCTGCGCTTCAAGCCCGCGGGTTGGGCGGGCGGTGGGCGCCGGGGACAGGGCGGGCAGAACGGCGGCAACGGCGGTTCCGGCAATCCCGGCGGTGGCATGCGGCGCAGCATCGCGGCGCTGTGGGATCGCGTCGTGCCGGCGGCGCTGGCGCAGGAGCAGGGGACAAGCGGCGGATCCGGCGGCGGCAACTGGCCGGGTGCGAACGATCCCTATGTGAAGCAAGTTCGCGACAAGGTGGCGAAGGGCGAGTTGACGCGCGACCAGGCGCGCGAGCTGATCCACAAGCACTTCGCCGAGCAGGGTGGCCCCGGCGCACCGCCTGCGGGCAGTCCCGGCGCCGCGCCCGCGGGTCGTCCAGCGGGCGCGAAGCACGGTGCGCCCGCCGCGGCGGGCGGTACCGGCGGCAAGGGCACGCACGGAGGTGCGGGCGCGTTCGGGGGGCGTGAGAACGGCAGGTTCGCGAACGTGCTGGGCTCCGCGCGCGATGCGACGCCGTTCAAGCCGGGCGGCGTGTTCCTGCTCAAGGACGGCAAGCCCGTTCGCGTGCGCGTCATGGTCGGCATCAGCGACGGCACGTTCACCGAGGTGAGGAGCGACTCGCTCAAGGAAGGCGACATGGTGATCACCGGCCTGGACAACGCCACCGCGAGCGCCAGCAGCCTGACGCCGCCTCCGGGCATGGGCGGTCCCAGCTTCCGCGGCCCCGGTGGCGGAGGCGGCAGGCGATGACCGACCTCGGCATGCTGATCGGGCTCGGCTTGCAGGCGCTGACGCGCAACCGCATGCGCGCCGCACTGACCGTGCTCGGCATCGTCATCGGCGTGGCCGCGGTGATCGCAACGCTGGCAATCGGGCAGGGCGCGCGCGCGGCCGTGCAGGCGCAGATCAACAACCTGGGCGCCAACGTCATCACGGTCATGCCCGGCACCATGACCGCCAGCGGTGCGCGGATGGGCATGGGCCAGACGCAGACGCTGACGCCCGATGACGCCGACGCGATCGTCAAGGAGTGCCCGGCCGTGGCGGCGCTTTCGCCCGGCGTGCGGCGCAACGCCCAGGTCGTGGCCGGCAACCAGAACTGGGCGACCACCGTGCAGGGCGTTTCGCCGGCCTACCTCGACGTCCGCCAGTGGCCGATCGACGATGGCGCCATGTTCTCGGACAGCGACGTGCGCGGCGCGGCCAAGGTGTGCGTGCTGGGAAGCAAGGTGCACGACCAGCTCTTCAGCGCGGGCACGACCGCCATTGGCCAGACGATCCGCGTGAACAGCATGCCCTTCCGCGTCGTCGGGGTGCTGAGCTCCAAGGGCGGCCAGGGCATGATGGGCGACCAGGACGACGTCGTGCTGATCCCGTGGACCACGTGCCAGCGCAAGCTCGCGGGGATCTCGTGGCTGCAGAACATCTCGCTGTCGGCGGCGAGCGAGGCCGAAGTGCCGGCGGCGCAGAGCCAGATCAGCGAACTGCTCCGCCAGCGTCATCACATCCGGGCCGGCGACAACGACGACTGGATGTTCTTCTCGCAGCAGGACATCGCGACCGCCGCCGAGACCACGAGCAAGACCATGACGATGCTGCTCGCCAGCATCGCCGCGGTTTCGCTGCTCGTCGGCGGCATCGGCATCATGAACATCATGCTGGTCTCGGTGACCGAGCGCACGCGCGAGATCGGCATCCGTCGCGCGATCGGCGCGCGCCGGCGGGACATCCTGCTCCAGTTCCTCGCCGAGGCCGTCATTCTCTCGCTCGCG
>CAIXRL010000564.1 GCA_903921835.1 Candidatus Eiseniibacteriota bacterium
GCCCAGTCGATGAACAGCTCCTCGAGCGTGAGGTGGACGACGTCCAGCTTCTCCGCCGGCACGCCGAGCGCGGACAGCCGGTCGCGCACGCCCGCCTCGCCGCTGAGGAACGTCGCGCTCGCGCCGTCCGCGGTGCTCCGCAGCGAGACGAGCTCCGGCAGGGCGCGCAGCGGCGCAGGGTCGAACCCCGGGATCCCGACCTGCGCGCGGAACGCCTCGTCGCGCAGCCTGTCGAGCGGGCGGAAGCCCAAGACGCGCCCCTCGTGCAGGAGCGCGACGCTGCTCGACAGCCGCTCGATGTCCGCGAACTGGTGCGACGAGAGGATGAGCGTCGACTCGCACTGCGCGCACAGCTCCGCGACGAGGCCGAGCATCTCGCGCCGCACGATCGGGTCGAAGCCGCCCGCCGGCTCGTCGAGCACGAGGAGCCTGGGCCGGTGGCACACGGCGGCGATCATGCCGACCTGCCGCTGCTGGCCCGTGGAGAGCGCGCCGAGCTCGGACCTGTCCGAGAGCCCCATGGCGTCGCGCAGGCGGTCGGCCCACGCCTGATCCCACTTCGGCCGCGCCGCGCGGCACAGATCGAACAGGTCGCGGACGCGCAGCTTCGGCGGGTACGGGTCGGCGTTCGAGAGGTAGCCGAGCTCCGCGCGCACCTCGTCCTGGTGGGTCCACGGCTCCATGCCGAGCACGCGCACCTCCCCCGACGTCGGGTGCAGGAGCGGCGGGATCATGCGCAGCAGCGTCGTCTTGCCCGCGCCGTTGGGCCCGATGAGCCCCACGGCCGCGCCCTCCTCGATCTCGAGCGTCACGCCATCGAGCGCCCACGTCCGCCCGAAGGCGCGCTTCACGTCCTGGAAGGAAACGATGTTCATCGATCAGTGCTCCTTGCCTGGCCCCCTCCCGCGCCCTCCCCCGAATTCGGGGGAGGGTTGGGGCGGGGGAGATCCCGTAGGGTGCGCCTCGGCGCACCGCACCGGCCGCGAAAGTGAATCTCGCGGCGGACGGCGGCGGCCCGCGCATGAATCGCGCGGGCTGGGGAAGCCGGCGCTCGGTGTCCACGACGGCCCGCGGCGGATCTCCGCGGGCTGGAAAAGAGCCTCTCCCCGCTCATCGCCCCGCCTCCCGCTTCCGCCACGCGCGCGGCGGCGTGTAGCCGGTGATGTCCGTCATCAGGAAGCCGCGCAGGGCACGCCAATACAGGAACACGCACAGCGCCGCGGTCGCCGCGAGGAACGGGTACCAGTGCGCGTTGATGAACGCGTAGACATAGCCCCAGTTCGACCGCGCGATGTCGCCCGAGGGAGTCAGATCGTGGCCCAAGGTCGGTCCGTCCGACAAGAAGTGCACTGCGATGAACGCAATGTAGGCGATGCCGGCTGCGACGGAGAGAGACACGAATGCCTTAGTCCGTGCCGAGGCGAAAGCGGCTGACAATTGCTTCCCGGGCGGTCCGGCGCCGAAGGCGACGTTGATGAGTAGGAGGAACACCACGATCCCGATCGCAACTCGGAACGCGGGCTGGCGAGAGGCAGCCTCGATGACGCGTGCCTCCTCCGCCGTAGATACAGCGAACTCCGCGGCGCCAGTCGTGCCGGTTCCCCTCGTCATCCTGTAGTTATCGAACATGTACCGCGTCGTCATCGCGCGGGCTGTGGCGTTGGGAGGTGGGACGAGAGCTACAGTGAAACAGAGAACGCCGCAAACCAGAGGCGGCAGGACGAGACGGAGATAAAGGGCACGCTGCAACAGCAGGGGAGTCATTTTATAATGGGAAGAAGCGTGGATTCTCTTCGCACTTCGAGCGAAAAGCGGGAATAGAAGCGGGACGATTGCGATCCAGAAATAGGGCACGACGTTGGGAAATGCCAAGGGAAGGAACGCAAAACACACCGACCAGCATCCAAACAAATCAATTGGATTGTCGAAAAACTTGTCAAGTAGCTTGATCGTCTTCAGTCCCCTTTGGGGCGCCATGACTTCGTTCTCTCCCAGTGATGCGGTGCCCCGGACGCGTGTGACCAGCTTGGCAGGCGACAGAGGCCCCTCAAACGGGACGCCGGATAC
>CAIXRL010000565.1 GCA_903921835.1 Candidatus Eiseniibacteriota bacterium
ATCTTGAGCGCGGGGATCACGTCGCTTGCCGCGGCGAGTTCCTGCTCAGCAGCCGCGCGCTCGCGAGCCCTGGCGGCGTCGGCGGCCGCCTTCTGCGCCTTCGCTTCGGCGGCCTGGCGCCGGGCCGCCTGCCGCTTCTCGTCCATGAAGCCTCTCCCGAACGCGCGATCTGCCTCGTGCTGGTTGTGGGCGCGGCAGCGCAGTCGCAGGTTCGGCTCCGTGGCCTCGCCGCCACGGGCCACGGGGATCACGTGGTCGAGTTCCAGGCCGGAGCGCTCCTCGCAGTGGTGACCGCTCTCGCTCACGAACGTGCACTGGCCGCCGTCGCGCTCCCACACGGCGCGGCGGACGGCGGCGGGAATGTGCCTGGGATTCGACGAGCGGCGCCGCGAGCAGGGCCGCGGACGGTCCGTGGCGGCGCACTTGCGGCGCTGCAAGCGCAGGACGTACTCGTGCAGCGCGCGCTTGAGCACCTCCGCGACATCGCCTCTCTGCACCTCGCGGCCAAGCAGCGCCTGCGCCTGCACCAGGTCGTCGTGCGCCTCCCCGTCGAGCGTGACCTCCACCCTGAACCGCTGCGGCGCCAGCGGCGTGACCTTCGCGCGCGGGGCCTGGACGACGGCCGCTTGTTGTGACGTTGTCAGACAATTTGGCCCCGGGGCCAAATCGCACGGGGCGCTCGCCTCGGTGCCCGCGGCCAACAAGTCGATGGCCGGGGCGATCTCCTCCACGCGGGTAGGAGCATCGGGCCTGGGGAAGCGCTCGGCGAGGACCAGCTCGATCTCCTCCCGGGTCCGACGGGACGCCGCGGCGATGAGCTCCTCGGCGTTGTCCTGTGAAAGGTGCGGCTTGAGCAGGAGCACACCGCTCAGGTTCAGCCGGCCCTCCGCGATGGCATCGAAGAGCGCGGGGAACTCGCGGGCAGCCGCGGCAGCCCGGACGCGCTTGTAGGCGACGTCCTCGGACATGTTGTGGACGCCGACGCAGTACGTGTGCATCGACGGGTACCCCTCGGCGAGGTAGAGCTTGCGCGCATCGAGTTCGCCGAGATCGGCCAGGAGATCGGCCGTGGTGACGTTGTTGTGAACGATTCTCGCCGTGAACATGCGGACGACTTCGCGATCGGCGAACTGGGACCTCGACCAGGACTTCATCGTGTGATCCACCGCGGGGGCGGGTGCGCGGGAGCACGCACGCATTCTCGCACGCGTACTTTCGGCGCTCGTGGCCGCCCGCACGTCGCACGACGCGAGGCGCTACGAAGACATTCGCGGAGTCATTTCGCGTAGGAGCCGCACGGCCGCCTCACGCACGCTCACGCGCCGAACACGTGGCACTCTCGCCCCGCGCGCGTTCACGCCTGCGAACGCGTCAACAGGATTCTGCCGAAAGTCGCTCGTCACAGCCCGCCGCCGTCAACGAGAGGGAACCGGCTCCTGCCCGCCCGGGCCTGCTGCCGGGCCGCGCAACCTCACGACCGTAGCGCCCCAGTGGCCGCGCCCCGGCGGCGCGTCGGCGAACGACTCCACGCACGCGTGCACGGCGAGCAGGG
>CAIXRL010000566.1 GCA_903921835.1 Candidatus Eiseniibacteriota bacterium
ACTTCTACGGAATCGTGTGGGCCGTCTGCTGGGCGCAGCCAGCGCTGTGGCTGATGTGGAGGGTCTTGCCGCGTACACGCGCAGCGGACACGGTCAAGCTGGCCGTGTTTGTCGCCATCCTCGCGTTGGTCGGCAACCTCGCACGGCTCGGAAAGCTGCCGCGCACCCGCCCGATCGTGCCGGGTGACCGCCCGGCGCTCCTGCGGCGTGAGCTCCCGGAGTACCGGCGGCGCCGGTTGCGGCGGCGACACCGCGGGCGCGGGCGCCGCGGGCGGCGCGTCCTGGGCCCGCGCGGCGGCGCAGAACAGCGCCAGGGCGCACGCCGCGATCCACGCGATGGATCTTCCGATGCTCACGGTTGCTCCCTCCTTCGTGGATTGATTGTCCACCATCTGCGCCCAAGGCGCAACCGCGAGCTGGGGATGGGCGGGGAGCCTAGTAGAACATCCCGTCGCGCAGGGACTCCTCGGTGAGGACGTCGCGGAACTTCCTGTAGACCCACAGCTGGTACCCGATGACGACCGGCAGGAAGCAGAGGACGACGCCGAGCATGATCTTCAGGGTCAGCGGGCTCGAGCACGAGTTGAAGCAGGTGACCGACGCGGCCGGATCCAGGCTCGACGGCAGCATGTCCGGGAAGAGCCCGGCCACGCCGAACAGCACGGCGCCGAGGATGAGCGCGGCGCTGCCGAACCACGCCCGCCACGGCGCGCCCCTCGCCGCGAACACCCGCGTCGCGAGGAGGCCCGCCACCGCGAGGAGCGGCAGGACGAGCAGGTAGGGCTTCGCGAGGACGTTCCGCCAGAGCGGCGTCGCGAACCACGTGAACGCGAGGAACGCGACCGCGAGGACGACGACCGCGGGCCACAGCCGCTTCGCGGTGCGCTCGGCGCGCGCCTTCAGCTCGCCCTCGGTGCGCGTCGCGAGCCAGTTCGCGCCGTGGAGCATGAACGCCGCGACGAACAGCACGCCGCCGGCGAGCCCGTACGGGTTGAGCAGCGTGAGGAGGTTCCCGTGGAACGTCCCCTCCGCGTCGAGCGGCAGCCCCTCGAAGATGTTCGCGAACGCCACGCCGAGCAGCAGCGCCGGCACGAGCGAGCCGAACACGAGGCAGGCGTCCCAGACGCGCCGCCACCGCGCGTCGTCCACCTTCGCGCGGAACTCGAACGCCACGCCGCGCAGGATCAGCGCGAACAGGAGCAGCATCAGCGGCGTGTACAGCCCCGAGAACATCACGGCGTACGCCCGCGGGAACGCGGCGAACGTCACGCCGCCCGCGGTGATGAGCCACACCTCGTTGCCGTCCCAGAACGGCCCCATGGCGTTGACGATGATGCGCCTGTCGGGCTCGCTCCGCCCGAGGAACGGGAGCAGCGAGCCGAGCCCCAGATCGAAGCCGTCGAGCATGAAGTAGACGGCCCACGCCACGCCCCAGATGATGAACCAGATCGTCTCGAGCATCGTCGCCACCTCCTCACGCCGACACGGGCTGCGGGCCCTTGCGCGCGAACTTGGCCAGCAGGTAGAAGTCCACCGCGCCGAGGAGCGCGTACACGAGGAAGAACGCCCCGAGCGAGGTCGCGACCTGGATCGGCGCGAGCTTCGAGACCGAGTCGCCCGTCCGCATCATGCCGTAGACGATCCACGGCTGGCGGCCGAGCTCCGCGACGATCCAGCCGAGCTCGTTCGCGACGTACGGCAGCGGGATCATCCACGGCAGGAGGCGCAGGAGGAGCGCCTGTTGCGCGGGCTCCTTCCGCTTCCAGAACGCCCACGCGGCGAC
>CAIXRL010000567.1 GCA_903921835.1 Candidatus Eiseniibacteriota bacterium
CCGGCGCGCGGCGCGAGGAGGCCACGGGGCGCTTGGGCGCGACGCTCGCAGCCGCGGCGGCGCGCACCGCGTCCACGATCTTCTGGTAGCCGGTGCAACGGCACAGCGTGCCCGCGAGCGCGCGGCGCACCTCGTCCTCGTCCGGGACGCGACCCTTCGTGGCCGTGAGCAGCGCCGCGGCGGTCACGAGCACGCCCGGCGTGCACATGCCGCACTGCGCGGCGCCGCCCGCGACGAATGCGCGTTGCAGCGCGACGAGGCGGCCGCCGCGGGCAAGGCCCTCGACGGTGAGGATGTCGGCGCCATCGGCGTGGATCGCGGGTATCAGGCAGGCGTTCACGGGCGCGCCGTTCAGGAGCACGGTGCACGCACCGCATTCGCCCTCGCCGCAGCATTCCTTGCAGCCGGTGAGCCCGCACTCGTCGCGGAGCACGTCGAGCAGGCGCTTCATGGGCGGCACGCGCAGCCGGCGCACGCCGCCGTTCACGTTCATCTTGATGGTGACGGACGCGCTCACGCTTCGTCCTCCTCGGTGTCGTTGGCGAACGGTTGCATGCGGTGGCGGTCTGCGAACGCCCTGAGCGTTTCGTCCGCCGCCTGCCGCGCGCCCTCGGCGGCGGTGACGCGCCAGGCGATGCGCAGGGACGCGGTTCCGGCGAGCTGCCAGACGAACCGGCCGCCCCAGTGCGCCACGTTGCGCCCGCTGCCGAAGCGCAGGAAACGTTTGATGCGCTGCTGCAGCAGGTGGCGCACGCCGCTCCCGGGCGCGACGCCGACGTACAGGATGTACGCATGCGCGACCCAGCGCGCCCCGAGGGCGTCCGCGGTTTGCGACGGGTCCTGGCCCCGCCACGGCGCCGCGGTGCTCCGGGGCAGGAAGCGCGGCACCGCGGAGGAACCCTCGCGCAGGACCACCCATGCTCCCGGCTCGCTCGGCACGCTCTCGGCGCCTTCGTCGCGCAACTGCGACACCGTGAGGAATCCCTCGTATCCGAGTGCGCGCAGGTCGTCCACGCTGGCCAACCCGGGTCCGTCAGACACTGGCACGTTCACGATGACCTCCGCCGCAGCGCGCGGAGCAATCGCTCCGGGGTCGCGGGAATCTCGTCCATACGGCACCCTGTCGCGTGCGCGATCGCCTCGACGACGGCGGGTGCCGGCACGTCCATGGGCAATTCACCAACGCCCTTCGCGCCGAACGGTCCGCCCGAGTACGGGATCTCGACGATCTCGACCTCCATGGGCGGCGCATCGGCGGACGTCGGAATGATGTAGTTGGTGAGCGTGTTGTTCCACACCCGCCCGTCCTTGTAACGGACCTCCTCGCAGAGCGCCCAGCCGAGTCCCTGGAGCGTGCCGCCCTCGATCTGGCCGGCCACGAGCACGGGATGCACCGCCCTGCCGACGTCCTGCGCGGTCGTGACGCGGATCACGCGCGTCTCCGCGGTGTCGAGATCCACCTCGACCTCCACCGCGAGCGCCGCCCAGGAAAACACGCCATAGGCGTCGCCGCGATACGTCTCGTCGTCCCAGTCGATCGCGGGCGGCTTGCGGTAGCGGCTCTGCACGCGCAGTGGGCCGCGTACGGCGAGCCAGCGGCGCGCGACGCGGTGGTAGTCCGCCTCGCCGGCGAGCGCGCGCTCGGCGAACAGCTCGAGCCGGTCCTTGATCTGGCGCGCGCAGGCGTCGATCAGGCCGCCGACGACCATGAGCGTGCGCGAGGCCACGGTGGGACCGCTGTTGGGCACGCGCGCGGTGTCCGGGTTCTCGATCACGACGCGCGGCGCGGGAATCCCCAGCACTTCGCCGACGATCTGCGCGAACACGGTCACCGTGCCCTGGCCGATCTCCGTGTTGGCGATCAGCACGCGCGGCCAGCCGTCGGGCGTCAGGTCCATGGCGGCGAGCGAGTCGAGCTTCACTTCGCCGCTGCCCGTGAAACCGCTGCCGTGCTGCGCCAGCGCGATGCCGATACCGCGGCGCAGCCGCCTCCCGCCCCGCGCGCGGCCCGCGCGTTCACGCGCGTCGGCCGCGGCGTTCTCGCGCGAGTAGCGCGCGCGCCGGGCCGCCCAGCC
>CAIXRL010000568.1 GCA_903921835.1 Candidatus Eiseniibacteriota bacterium
CGATGACGGCGCGCGCGCCGGGTGTGGATGCGAGGTCGAGCGCGCGGCGGGCCGCGCCGGCGCGCACGCCCGTGCTCGCAGCCGGATCGCCGGCGACGCTCGCGAGCGCCGCCGCCGCCGTGAGCGAGTCGGGAGCGCCGCCGCCCAGCGTCAGCTCGTCCGCGAACGCGAGCCGGCGCGCCGTGGAGTGCGCGACCGCATCCGCTTCCGCCAGCCGCGTCACCGCCTCCGCGGACCTGCCCTGCCGGGACATGAGCAGCGCCCAGCCCCGCAACAGGTCGCTGCGCGCCGGGCGCGCCTCGGCCGCCGCGCGCAGGCTCCCGGTCACGGCGCCCGCGTCGAGCGGCGCGAGGCGGAGAACCTGCGCAAGGGCCCAGGGGCCCTCGACCGGCGCCACGGTCCAGCTCTCGATCGCGACCGCAGCGGCCTCGCGGGGCCGCGCGAGGCGTTCGAGCGCCAGCGAGAGATCGTGGGCGCCCACGACCGTGTCGCGCGTCGCGGACCTCAGCGTCCGCAGGCGCTCGACGGCAGCGGCCATCCGGCCCAGCGCCATCTCGGTGCGCGCGAGCTCGGTCTCCAGCAGCGGATGGCCTGGCGCGAGGCGTTCCAGTGCGAGCAGCGTGTCGCGCGATTGCGCCGCGAGACCCGCGATGCGCAGGTCGCTGGCGCCGCGCATCCGCGTCAGGATGCGCGGATCGATGGGCGGCATGCCGCGCTGCGAACGCCACTGGTCGGGAGCCGGCAGGGCGTTGAAGAGAAACGGCAGGTTGCGCCCCAGCGTGCCGGGAAACGCGCGCACCTCCGTCGGAGTCACCGATTGCGCGCTCGCCGCCGCCGGGAGCGCGGGGGCCAGCGCGAGGGCGAGCAGGCCCGCGCGCAGGAGGGCGCTCCGCATCACCGCGCACTCCCGTTCAGCTTCTGCAGGTAGCGTTCGATGAGGGACCTGTACTGGGCCGGATAGCGATCCTCGTCGGCCTTCATGAGGTCCAGGCGCAGCCGGTCGTTCTCGCGCAGCAGCGCCGCGGGCAGCGGGGCGGGCGTTGGCCGCTCCGCGTCCGCGCCGGCGCGCGACTCGCGCTGCGGATCGAAATCGCGCCGGTTGAGCGAACGCTGCGCGTCCAGTAGTCGCGACAGGATGTTGGTTTGCCGCTCCTCCAGGTCGTCTCCCGGCATGCCCTGGCGCAACTCCTCCTCGACCTGCTTCATGTCCTGGTGCGCCTGGTCGAGTCGGCCGAGCAGCTGGTGGCGCGACTCGTCCTGCCGCTGGATGTCCTCGAGCTGGCTGCGCAGGCGGGACTGCTCGTCGGCGAGGCGGCGCAGTTCCGCCTGGTCGCCCGCCGTGAGCCGCATCGCCTGGCTCAACCGGCGCGCGAGTTCGCTGGAGCGCTGGTTGAGCTGTCCCTGCTGCGAGCCGAGCTGGCCGAGCCGCTCGCCCGGCGAGGGAGACTGGCTCTCGCCGTCGCCGGGCTTGCTGCCGCCCTTGCGGCACATGCTCGACTCGCCCTGCCGCAACGCGTTGACCGCGTCGCGCAGCGCCGCGTTGCCGGACTGACCCTGCTGCTTGCCCCGCGCCGGGTTGCCGTGGGCGAGTTCGCGGCCCGAGTTCGAGAGGTCCTGGCGCGCGCGGCCGAGCGCCTCCTGCACCTGCGGCGGCAGCAGGGGGGTTTCATTGGCGAGCGTGGCGAGCGAGTCCGCGACGCGTGCAACACCCTCGGAGAGGTCGGTCTGGCGGTTGGCCTGCTGGCCGGGATCGCCCGGGGACGACGACATGTTCTGCGAGGCCTCCTGCCCGAGCGAGACGAGATCCTGCGCGGACCGGCGCACGGCCGCCAGCTGGTGCGCGTCGCGCTCCTGCTGCGCCGCATCTCCGCCGCGGTGCATGCGCTGCGCCGCCTGCGCGAGGCTCTCGCTCGCCTGCTGGCCGGAGTGCGACGCCTTCCCGCTCTGCCCGGACTCGCTCTGCTCCGCGGCCTGCTTCTGCTCCGCCGCCGCCTGCTGCTCGAGCTGGTCGGCCGCGGCCTGCAGATCCTGGCGCGCCTGTTGGTTCGCGGTTTGCGGTGCGGCCTCGCGCGCCTCGCGCGCGAGCTGTTCGCTGCGCGCCGCCGCCTCGCGCTGCCGCGCGGCCAGGTCGGCGCGCTGCTGCTCCGGCGCGCGGCCGTCGTGCTTCGGGGCGTCCGGCTTCGCGAGCGACTGGTGCTCGGCGTTCATCGCGTCCTGCTGCCTCTTGAGCTCGTCGGCGCGGCGGGCGAGGGCGTCCATCCGCTCCTCGTCGCGCAGCTGGCGCAGCACGGCCAGGTTGCGCTCGACGCTCCGCAGCAGGTCGCGATTGGCCTCGCGCAGGCGCGGCAGCTGTTGCTCCATGCTCGCGCGGTCCATGCGCTCGAGCGCTTCGCGCATGCGCTGCACCGCGTCGTGGAACTCGGGGGACTGGATCTGCCGCATCAGCTCCGACATCTCGTGCAGCTTCTGCTGCAGCTCCTCGCGGAACGCCTGCCGCTCGGCCGCGTCCGCCGAGCTCTGGTGCACGTCCTCGGCGGCCTTCGCCACCTGCTCCGAGAGCGCCTGCTGCCGCTCGAGCGCCTTGCGCATCTCCTCGCTGCGTTCATAGTGCGGGGGCGTGGTGGCGCCGGGTTTCGGCTGCTGGCGCTGCAGTTGATCGAGCGTCTTCTGCAGCTCGCGCGCCTGCTCCGCGACCTGGCTCAGCGACTGCTGCACGCGATCCTGCCGTTGGTCGAGGTTCTGGTAGAGCTCCGCCATGGTCGGGAAGCGCAGGCGGAACTCGGGGCTGGTGGCGCTGGACGGCCCGCCGATGCGGTCGTTGTCGCGCACGACGAACCGGAACGAACCGCTCTCGCCGGGCAGCAGCGCCAGCGCCGCGGCGTCCCAGCCGGCGGCAACGCGCGCTTCGCGCGGCTCGCCCTTGAACGTCGCGAGCGGCGCGTCACGCCACGGCAGCGCGGCGTCCTTGCGGAACTGCAGCCGCAGGTCCGAGAGCCCGAGGTCGTCCTGCACGAGCACGTCGTAGGAGACCCGGGAGCCGGACGGCAGGTCCTGGTCGCCCACGGGCCGGGCAACCGTGATCACCGGCGGCGCGTCGGGCAGCGCGCTCACGCGCCAGTGCGACGTGCCCACGCCCGTGGCGGCCTGCGCGCGGAGCGACCACTCGCCGTCGCCGTCCACGCCCACCCTGCCGCGCCAGCGCCGTGGCGTCACCGCGCTCCAGTCCTGCGTGCGGCCACCGGGCAGGCTCGCGACGAGCGACTCGAGGTCGCGGTCGAAGGTCACCTCGACGGCGGCGACCGAGCCGCGCAGCGCGGCGATGTCGCCGCGGGTCGATGCGCCCGACTGCGCCGGCAGCCGGGAGTAGGCCGGGGCGCGGTATTCGAACGAGAAGCTGACCGGCTGCGGCTCGCCCGCCAGGGCGATGCGGTACTCGGGGCTGCGCGCCGCGAGCACGCGCACCGCGTAGCGCCGCGCCCGCGTCACGGGCGGCAGGTCGAAGCGCCAGCGATGGACGCCGTGCTCCACCGCCTCCAGCTGGGGCGGCGGATTGGCGCCGTCGCCGGTCAGGCGCGGCGCCGAGGCCGAGCCGCCGACGCGCGCGCGCACGGCGAGCGTCGCGCCCGGCGAGACCGTCACCGATCCCGGCTCGACCGCGAGCGTGACGGGCGGCGCGGCCAGCGCGGGATTCCACAGCGTCCGCCACGCGCGCAGGGTCGGCGAGGGCGCGACCGCGGCGAGCGCGGCCAGCGCCGCGAGGGCGGCGGCGCTGGCGAGCAGCGGCGCACGGGGCCGCACG
>CAIXRL010000569.1 GCA_903921835.1 Candidatus Eiseniibacteriota bacterium
CGCGGACGCGGTGTTCGACGCTGCGCCGGGTCCGCGGATGCGGCGCACGCCGCGGCTCCGGGTCCGCGACGGTGGTGCGCGTCGCAGCGCGCGAGCGTGCCGTGCCCCGCGCCCGGGAGGCCGCCTCGAGCCCGGCTCCGCTGGGACCGCCGCGGTGGGTGTGGCAGGATGCGCCATCATGCGCGCCGCCCTCGTACTCGCCCTCACCTCGCTGTTGCTGTTTCTGGCCGGCTCCGCGTGGCTCGCGCTCTATCCCGGAGTGCCGCGCGACCTGGGCGGCGTCGCCGACCTCGATGGTGCGGCGGCGAAGGTTCGCATCCCCGTGGGCGAGGACGATCACCTGGACGGCTGGTTGCTGCGCGGCTCGCGGTCGGGCGTGATCGTGCTGCTGCACGGCTACGGGCGCGACCACCATCGCGAGTGGCGCTATGCGCAGTTCCTGCGCCGCGACGGCTGGACCGTGCTCGCGCCCGACCTGCGCTCCTCGCGCCGCGCCCACCGCAAGCCCACGACGCTCGGCTTCTGGGAGTTGAGCGACGCCCGCGCGACGCTCGACTGGCTGCGGGCGCAGCCCGAGTTCCGCAGCCGGCGCGTGGGGCTCTTCGGCGAATCGCTGGGCGGCAGCGTGGCGCTCGCCCTCGCCGCCGAGCGGCCGGACGTCGCCGCCGTCGTGGTGGACTCGCCGTTCGCCGACGGGGCCGCCGCCGTCGCGGACGCGTTTCGCTACGAGGCGCACGTACCGCCGTGGCCCGCGGCGCCGATCGCGCGGGTCCTGGCCCGCGCGGTGACCGGGCACGATCCGGGTGCGCTCGACGTGATCGCGGCCGAACGCACCTACGGTTCGCGCCCGCTGCTGCTCATCCAGTCCGGCATCGAGGACCGTTTCGGCCTCGCGCAGGTGGAGCGTCTGGAGCAGGCCGCCGACAGCAGCGCGACGCTCTGGCGGGTCGCCGACGCCGGCCACAACCATGCCTGGATCGCGCACCGCGCCGAGTACGAGAGGCGCGTGCGCGCGTTCTTTCTCGCGCATCTGTTGCCACCGCCCGGCGCGCCCCCGCGGGCTTCACACCTGCCGCGGCACGCGGCGCGCCGCACACACGAGGAGGTGCCGGCATGAGCACTGCCATCCGCATCGGAACGCAGGGCTGGTCCTACGACGACTGGAAGGGCGTCTTCTATCCGCCGGGCGCCAAGCAGGAGGATCGGCTGCCGTTCTACGCCCGGATCTTCGATACCGTGGAACTCGACACGACGTTCTATCACGCGCCCAAGGCGACGATCGCGCGCTCGTGGGCGCGGCACACGCCGGACGGGTTTCGCTTCGCCGCCAAGGTGCCGCGCGCCCTCACGCACGACGCCCGCCTGCGTGGCGTGAGCGAGCTGCTGCAGGCGTTCGCGAAGGCCATGGAGCCGCTGGGGGAGAAGCTGGGGCCGCTGCTGGTGCAGACGCCGGCGGAGTTCACGTGCACCGATGAGACTCTGCGCGACCTCGATGGCTTCCTCGCCGACGCGCCCGCCGCGGTGCGGCTCGCGATCGAGTTCCGCGACGCGTCGTGGCACGTGGACGCGGTGCTCGACACGCTCCGCCGTCATGGCGCCGCACTGGCGTGGACGGAGTGGCGCGAGCTGGCGCGGCGCACGGACGTGACCGCCGACTTCATCTACGCGCGCTGGCTCGGCGACCGCCGCGAGATCGCCGTCTACGATCACGTGCAGGTCGAGCGCGAGGACAGCTTCCGCGCGTGGGAGGCCGACCTGGTGCGCGTGATCCCGGAGGTGCGCGAGGTGTTCGGCTACTTCAACAACCACTGGGCCGGGCACTCGCCGGCGAGCGCGCTCGAGATGAAGCGCCGCCTGGGGCTGGAGTGGATCGACCCTCGGGATCGCTGGTCGCAACGCGAGTTGTTCTAAGTGACTTTCCACGATTCGGCATCAACGCCTGAATCGTGAAGACGCACCCGGGCTGGACCGAAGGTTTCGCTTGACAGGCTTGCGCGGCGCTCCTGCACGCGCCCGCGAGTCGCCCACGCGTCTGCGCTCGAGCGTGCGCCAGCCGCCCGTGCGGCCGCGTTCGGCGGTACCATCGCGCGCGTTGTCGCCGCAACGCGATTCGCGCAGCGGCAGCGCCCGCACGGGCGCCGCGAACACGCGTGATACAAAGCGAGTGCGTCCCCTCGCGAAGCCGCCCCCGCGGAGCGGCACCGATGACTCGCTACTCGCGGATGCACCTCCCGCCCGAAGTCGCCATGCGCAACCTCGACGCGATCGACCTCGAGGAGAAGTCCCGCGTCGCCGAGGGGCTCGCGCTCATCGCCGTGATCGACGAGCGCCGGGACTACCTCGCCGCCGGCTACTCCTGCATGCGCAACTACTGCATGGGTCGCCTGCACATGTCCGAGGACAGGGCGCTGCGGCGCATTCAAGTCGCACGCGTGGCGCTGCGCTTCCCGGAGGTGTTCGAGTTCCTCGCGGA
>CAIXRL010000570.1 GCA_903921835.1 Candidatus Eiseniibacteriota bacterium
CGGCAGTGGCGCGAACTCGACGCGCGTGCCCCCGGCCTCGAGCAGGCGGAGCGTCGCGCGCCACAGCGGCTCGAGGTCATCGCGGGGGCTCAGCAGCGTAACCGACTCGACGCACGCGTCGCGCTTGGGCAGCAGTAAGTTCACGGCCACGAGGCGGCCGGCGAAGCCCTGCGGCGCCTGCGCGACCAGCGCGGCGAGCTGAGCGAGCCGCGGCGCGTCGCCGCCGCCCGTCCAGCCGCACATCGCGAGGGTGTCGCACCACGACAGCAGCCGGCGCGCGGAGCCGAACGGATCCACCTCGACCGAGCGGCTCCAAAAACCCTCGACGTCCCGCAGCGGACCCATCAGCCGCGCCGCGCGCTCCGTCGTGGACACCGGCGGCGCGGCGAGGCCCAGGGCGGTCTCGAGCGTGCCGAGCAGGCCGCCGGGCCCGACCCACGCCTCGCCGGCCACGGCATCACGCGCGCCGAGCGGCCCCGGCCAGCAACCCGAGTCGAAATCAGGATCGAAGACGATGCGCATGGCGGCCTGCGTGCGGGGAGTATGGCGCGGGGGGGAGCGCGCGGGGGCGCGAGGCGGCGAGTCTCGCATTGGCGCTGCGGGCGGGGCAAGCGTGACGCGAGAGCGGCATGCGAGAGCATGACGAGAGAGCGTGCCGCGGCCAGGTGCGACGCGGCGTGGGGAGTGCTGCGGCTCGCGTTCGTCAGGTGGCGATGTGAACTCCGACTGTCCTCAATCGCGCGGCCTTCCCGTGACCCTCGTTCAGGAAGGGTTACCCGTCAGATGGCGCGACGATCCACCCGCGGGCCGCATGATAGACGGCGCGAGACGCGGGTTGACATCCCCGACGAGGGGGAGACAATGTGAGCGCAGGTTGCGCTTGCTCAGGGCATGGAGTTCATGCCGTGGACGAGCTTCGCGCACATCGTGCATTGCCCCCGCGACCACGCTCCCGCCGACGCCGCACCGATACCACCATGACCCTCACCAGGAACGAAGCCGCCGGCCCCGGCGATGGCCGCCAGGGGGCCGACCTTGCCGACCTCGTCCGGCAGGCCGCCAGTTTGGCGACGCAGGCGGTCGTGCTTGCCCGCCAGCGGGCCGCAGTCGAGCCTCGGATCCCGGGCGACTCGTTCCTTGCACGTGAGCTGCGGGAGGTGGAGGCGTTCCTCCGCGACGGCGCCTCGGCGCGCGGCTTCCTCACGGCAGAGGAAGACAGCAGGTTGGCGGAGGGCAGGGCCTACCGCAACAAACTGCGCCGTGAGCAGGCCGCGCTCGAGGCTCCGACCCGCGAGCGGGCGCGGCGCTGGCGCGAGGCGGCGGTCGGCCTGGAGCGCGCGCTGCGCAAGCAGCGACGGCTCGGGGACGACGAGCAACGCCTGAAACTGATCCACGCCGGGCTCGTGCCGCTCGCACCCGTGCTGGAGCCGGACGCCCGCCGGTTCCTGCACACGGTGGCGCGCCGGCTTGCCGCCATCGAGCGCCGGGCGGCGGCCGCACCCGCGCCTGCCGCTCCGCCCGACGCCCGCCCGACGCAGGAATCCGAGCCGCCGCTCGATGCACTGCGCGCCTACCTGTTGGACGCGACCGAGATGGAGTTCGACAGCGGCGACGACGCGCTGGTCGCACGGCTCGCACGCAACGAGTTCGACGTGCCCGAGGACTACCGGTTGAACCTCGCGGCGACGGAACTGTCGCTCGCAGGCGGGTTCGAAGCGCTGCTCTGCCTGCCCATGCTGAAGGGCGTGGAACACTACCCGTTCCAGATCCGCACGGCGCTGCAGGTCATGCGCGGCATGCGCGGCCGCGCGCTGCTGTGCGACGAGGTCGGCCTGGGCAAGACCATCGAGGCGGGCATCATCCTCAAGGAGTACCTCGTGCGCGGACTGGCCAGGAAGGTGCTGTTGCTCGCCCCGCCCGCGCTGGTGGGACAGTGGCGCGAAGAGCTGCGCGACAAGTTCGGGCTCGAGTTCGTGGCCCACGACGACGCGGAGTTCCGCGCCCGCGGGGCGGCGGCATGGGAGCACTTTCCTCTGGTCATCGCGTCGCTCCACTCGGCCAGGAATGCCGTTCACAGCGCCCGGATCCATGAGCAGGCCTACGACCTGCTGATCCTGGACGAGGCCCACCACGCGCGGAATCGGACCAGCCTCAACTGGAAGTTCGTGAACCGCATTCGCAGCCGGTTCGCGCTGCTGCTCACGGCCACGCCGGTGCAGAACGACATGGACGAACTGTTCAACCTGATCACGCTGCTGAGCCCGGGGCAGCTGAAGACGCCGGCCCAGTTCCGGCGCGAGTTCGTCGAGCGTGGCGACCGGCGACGGCCCCGGAATCGCACGAAGCTGCGCGAACTGTTGATGGACGTGATGGTGCGCAACAGCCGCAGCCAGGTCAGCGTGACGCTGCCGCCCCGGCGGGCGTACACGCGGCGGCTGGAGCTGGGCCCGGACGAGCGCGCGCTTCACGAGGCCGCCACGCGCCTGGTGCGCGGGCACTATGCCGCGCCGGGGCGGGACCGCGCCGCCGGCACCGGCAACCCGGCCGGGCGCGCGCTGGTGGCGCGCACGCTGCTGGCCGAGGCGGGCAGCAGTGCCGCAGCGCTGGGCGCCACGCTGCTCGCCATGCGCGAGCGCGGGACGCTCACCGGGCCGGCGGTGGACGAACTGTGCGAGGCGGCGGCCGCTGTGAAGACCTCGGTCAAGGCCGACGCGCTGCTGAGCCTGCTGCGGGAGACGTCCGACAAGGTGCTGGTGTTCACGCAGTATCGCGCCACGCAGCGGTTCCTGATGCGCACGCTGGATCAGGCCGGGGTGGCGGCGGCGCGCTTCGATGGCGAACTGAGCGCCGCCGAGAAGGACGGGCAGGTGGCGGCGTTCGCCGGCGAGCGGCGGGTGATGCTGTCGACCGATGCCGGCAGCGAGGGGCGCAACCTGCAGTTCTGCCACACGCTCGTCAACTACGACCTGCCGTGGAACCCGATGCGCATCGAGCA
>CAIXRL010000571.1 GCA_903921835.1 Candidatus Eiseniibacteriota bacterium
CGCGGACGCGGGTTTCACCGTGTCGCCCGGCGGGCGCCACGACGCCCTGCCGACGGAGAACGCACTCGTCGCGTTTGCCGACGGCGCCTACATCGAACTGCTCGCGCCGCTCGACCCGGACACGCGCGGGGAACTGCGCGCGCTGCGCGCCACGCCGCGCTGGGAGCCGCACCTGCACGGCGCCTCGGCGATCGCGCGGCGCTTCCTGCCGCGACTCGCCGGCGAGACCGGCGTCGGCGACGCCTGCCTGGCCGGCGAGCGGCTTGCGCGCTTCGCCGCCGAGTGCCGCCAGCGCGAGACCATCGTCACGGGTCCCGTGCCGATGCGGCGCGAGCGCGCGGGTGAAGAGACGCTGGCGTGGGAACTGCTGCTGCCGGCAGATGACGCGGTGCCGTTCCTCATCGAGGACCGTACGCCGCGGGCCTGGCGCGTACCCTGCGGGCCCGAGGCGACCGTGCACGCGAACAGCGCGACCGGCATCTCCGAGGTGTTCGTGCACGAGGAAGTGCCCGGGCACGCGGCGCTGCGGCTCGCGGACCTGTTCGAGGCGCGGCTCGAGGCCCTGCCCGACGGCCGCACGCTGGCCGCCTTCGCGGGCGTGCGCTGGTGGCTCGAGGCGGGCGCGCATCGCGGCGCGTTCGCGATCGGCATCGCGGGTCTCGTGACGCTCCCGGACGCGCTGCTCGCGCTGGGTGTGAGACCCGCGACGGAGGACGGCGCATGACCGACCGCGAGCCCCAGGCCCCGCCCACCGCGGGAGAACAGGACGCGATCGAGTTCGTGCTCGAGCTGGGGCGCTCGCTGCACGCGCTCGGGCATCCCTCGCACTGGCTCGAGGAGGGCATGCAGCGGGCCTCCGACCGGCTCGGGCTGGTGGGTCAGTTCTTCACCACTCCCACGTCCATCTTCGCCGCGTTCGGTCCCTCGCGCGCACAGCGCACGCACCTGCTGCGCGTCGAACCCGGCGAGGTGAACCTCGAGCAGCTCTCGGGCGTGATTGGGCTGGGCCACGAGGTGCTCGCAGGACGGCGCACGCCCGCGGACGGCACGCGCGCGCTGCACGCGCTCGCCGCGCAGCCCGCGCGCTGGGGCGTCGGGCCGACCACGCTGGCATTCGCGCTTTCGGGCGCCGCCGCGGGGCGCTTCCTCGGCGGCGGCATGCGCGAGATCGTCGCCGCCGCGGCGCTGGGACTGCTGCTCGCGCTGCTCGCCCAGCTCGCGGCGCGCGTCCGCGGCTTCGCGCGCATGTTCGAACCCACCGCCGCCTTCCTCGTCTCGGCCTGCGCGGCATGCATCGCGCACTCCGAGCCGCTTTCGGCCTACGTCGCCACGCTCGGCGCCATTCTCGTGCTGATGCCGGGGCTCGCGCTCACCGCCGCGATGTCCGAGCTGTCGAGCCAGCATCTCGTCTCCGGCACCGCGCGCCTGACCGGCGCGGGGGCGCGCTTCCTCGGGCTCGCGTTCGCCGTCGCGGCAGGCTCGCGCGTCGCAGCGCTGCTGGTCGGGGCGGCGGGGCACGTCACACCGCCGGCGCTGCCCGCGTGGACCGAGTGGATCGCGCTCGTGCTGGCGCCGCTGGCGTTCACCGTGCTGCTGCGCGCCCGGCCGCGCGACTACCCGTGGATCCTCGGCACGGGCGCGCTCGCGTTCGTCGCCGGCCGCGCGGCCGCGAGCGGCTTCGGACCCGAGCTGGGCGCGTTCACCGGCGCGCTGGTCGGCGCGGCGATCAGCAACCTGCTCGCACGCCGCCGGGGCGGCTCGCCCGCCACCACGCTGGTGCCCACCATATTGCTGCTCGTGCCCGGGAGCGTCGGCTTTCGCAGCCTCACGCTGCTCATGAACCGCGACGTGCTCCCCGGCGTCGAGGCGGCGTTCCGCATGATGATCATGATCGCCGCTCTGGTCGCGGGCTTGCTCATGGCCGGCGTCGTCGCGCCTGCGCCGGGACTTGCGGAACGCGGGCAGGGCGCAACGGGCGCGCGGTGACGACCGTCCCGCACATCTTCATCGACGCCGACGCCTGCCCCGTGAAGCCCGAGGTCTACCGTGTCGCAGGCCGCTACGCGCTTGAGGTCACGCTGGTCGCGGCCTCGTCGATGCGCGTCCCGCCCGAAGCGCGCATCACGATGCAGGTCGTGGAGCAGGGCTTCGACGCCGCGGACGACTGGATCGCCGAACGCGCGGGTCCCGCCAGCATCGTGATCACGGCAGACATCCCGCTGGCCGCGCGCTGCATCGCCGCAGGCGCGTACGTGCTGGGCAGCACGGGCGTCCCGTTCACCGAGGCCAACATCGGCGACACGCTCGCGACCCGCGATCTGATGGCGTCGCTGCGCAGCGCCGGCGAGATCACCGGCGGCCCGGCTCCGTTCGAGGCCCGCGACCGCTCGCGGTTCCTGCAGGCGCTGGACAACGCGGTGCATCTGGTGCGGCGCCGGAACGGGTGAAGAGGGCGGCAGTGGAACGACGTGGCGGCTGCTGAGGAAGCTACTGCTCGCACTCGGCGAGCCCTCGCCCTACGTTCGGGCAATCCTTTACTGCTGCATCACGTTGCGCGGGCCATCGTGAACACTCTCAGCGACGACCCGCGCCCCGTTGGTAACGGAGTTGGTACCGGTTACGAAGTCCCGGTACCCGCTTCGCCGATCCTCAGTGCTTCACGCATGACCGCTTCGTCACTCAGCTTTGCGTACCGCTGCGTCATCTCGATGCTCGCGTGCCCCAGCACCTGCTGGAGCGCGGCGAGGCTACCGTTGCGCTCGATCCACTGACACGCGAACGTGTGCCGCGTCTGGTGAACGTGGAAGCGCTGGATGCCCGTCTGCCTGCGCACCCGGGTTGCGAACGACCCCGGCGAGCCCACCGCATACGGCACCAACCGCCCCACCTGTATCCGTCGTCTGACGCCCACTCTTCCGCCGGGTCGTGCTGTCCGTCAGAGTGCGTGGCATGCGACGAGCGAACCCCGAGCAGATGGCGAAGTGGCTGGCGTGGCGCGAGCGGCAC
>CAIXRL010000572.1 GCA_903921835.1 Candidatus Eiseniibacteriota bacterium
AGAGGACAGCAAGGGCAACCAGCTGGTGCAGGAGACGCTGCCGCTGCTGCGCGGCGCGCAGCATCTCAACTTCATCGGCAACGTCGAGGGGCGCGACCTGTTCAAGGGCACCTGCGACGTGATCGTGACGGACGGATTCACGGGCAACGTGCTGCTCAAGACGGCCGAGGGGGCAGCGACCTTCCTCGGGAGCTCGGTCAAGAACGAGATCGTGCGCGATCCGCTGGCGATGTTCGGATCGCTCTTCATGAGGCGCGCACTCGGGCGGCTCAAGCGCAAGCTCGACTGGGAAGAGTACGGCGCCGTGCCGCTGCTGGGCGTGAACGGCGGTTGCTTCATCGGGCACGGAGCGAGCGGGCCCCGCGCGTTCCGCAGCGCCATCCATACGATGACCACGTTCGTCACGAACCGCGTCAACGAGCACATCCGCCAGGAGATCCAGTCCGACCATGTCACCGCGGCCTGACACCATGCGCGGCACCACGATCACGGGTACGGGCATGTACGTGCCCGAGCGCGTGCTGTCGAACCACGATCTCGAGCAGATGGTGGACACGACCGACGAGTGGATCGTCGATCGCACCGGTATCCGCGAGCGCCGCATCGCCGCCCCCGACCAGGGGTCGTCCGATCTCGCGCTCATCGCCTGCCCGCGCGCGCTGGAGATGGCCGGCGTCGACGCGAAGGACGTGGACCACGTGATCCTGGCCACCACGACGCCCGATCGCATCCTGCCCTCGTGCGCCTGCACGCTGCAGCGCAAGCTGGGCGCGAGCAAGGCGGCGGCGTACGACATGCTCGCGGCGTGCACCGGCTTCGTGTTCGGCACCGGCATGGCGCGCGGCCTGATCAGCGGCCGCATGGCGGAGACGGTGCTCGTGGTCGGCGTGGAAACGCTGACGCGCATCGTGGACTACACCGACCGCAACACCTGCGTGCTGTTCGGCGACGGCGCCGGCGCGGCCGTGTTCCAGGCGTGCGAGTTGGGCGAGGGGCTGCACGCGGTGGAGATGCACAGCGACGGCGAACTCGGCGAGGTGCTCGAGGTGCCCTCCGGCATCTCGGTGAATCCCGCGAGCGAGCACACCGTCGCGCGCCGCGAGCACTTCATCCGCATGCAGGGCAAGAAGCTGTTCCCGTTCGCCGTGCGCAGCATGGAAGACGCCACGCGCAAGTGCTGCGACGCCGCGGGCTGGTCGACGGACGCCGTGGACCTGTTCATCCCGCACCAGGCGAACCGGCGCATCATCGATGGCGTCCGGGAGCGGCTGGGCCTGCCCGAGAACAAGGTGTACGTGAACATCGACCGCTACGGGAACACGTCCTCCGCGTCCATCCCGATCGCGCTCGACGAGGTCGTGCGCTCGGGCCGGCTCAAGCGGGGCGACCACCTCGCGACGGCCGCCTTCGGCGGCGGCGCGACCTGGGGCGCGAGCACGATGACCTGGACGATGCCCGTCTACACGGGCGGCGCGCTCTCGGTGGCCGCGGCGCTCGAGGCGCGCGCGTGAAGCTGGCCTTCCTGTTCCCGGGCCA
>CAIXRL010000573.1 GCA_903921835.1 Candidatus Eiseniibacteriota bacterium
CCCCGATCGCCACGCACGTGGGATAGCTCCCCGTCCCGTAATCGGCCCTCGTCCCGAACGTCCCGTTGCCGTTGCCGAGCAGCACCGACACGGAGTTGCCGTAGTAGTTCGCCGTCGCCAGGTCGGGCTTGCCGTCCCCGTTCAGGTCCCCGATGGCCACGGAATAGGGTTTGCTTCCGGTGCTGAGATCCGTCTTCGCGCCGAAGCCTCCCGCGCCGTCGCCGAGCAGCACCGACACCGTGTTGGAGTTCCAGTTCGTCACCGCCAGGTCGGGCGTCCCATCCCCGCTCAGGTCCCCGATGACAACGAACGTGGGAAGATTCCCCGTGCCGTAGTCCATCTTCGTCCCGAAGATCCCGTCGCCGAGGCCGAGCAGCACCGATACCGTCGCAACCGAGTCGTTCGCCACCGCCAGGTCGGGCTTGCCGTCCCCGTTCAGGTCCCCGATCGCCACGCAGTAGGGCGAGCTTCCTGTGCCGTAGTCGCGCTTCGCTGCGAAGGTCCCGTCGCCGATGCCAAGCAGCACCGAGACCGTGTTGGAGTGCTGGTTGGCCACCACGAGATCGAGTATCCCGTCCCCGTTCAGGTCCGCGATCGCCACGGAGCGCGGATTGCTCCCGGTCCCGTTGGCGGGCAGCGACGCGACGAACATCGGGTCCGCGGCGGCCTCACGGCCGGCGAAAGCCACGACCGCGAGCGCGAGGACCGCGAGCGCGATGGCAACCAGCGGGCGACGCGGAAACGAAGGGCGCGCTGGGGACGACGGACACGGACCAGACATGAACAATCCCGTTTCACGCCGCAGAAAGCCTGGCCCCTCGCGGGGAAGCGGCTGCCCCGAGGCGGACGCGCCTGCCGTAGACGCCCCGGAATGGTAGCAGGCGCTCACCTTGGCGCCAATGGCCCGGAAGGCACCGCAGGCGGCGGCTCGTTTTGCGAGTCGTGGGCGGGAGCGAGGGGATGGGCCTCTCGGGCGGGGCAGGGAGCGACGGCGGCCCGGCTCGCAGGACGAGCCGCCGACGGCGCGCGGGCACAAGCAATACCAGCCGCCTGCCGACGCCACGCCATCGTCGTGGTGCAAGGCGAAACGTCGTCCGACGGCCCAGTCCCCCGACGCCGCCGTCCGCCCCAGCGTCTGCAGCACGTGTCCGAGCGCCCGGTCGCATCGCCGCTCGGAAACTCGTTTTGTGGACCGGGGCCTTACGCCCTCGGTTCCTGAACCGTCCGGGCTACCGCAGCACGGCGACGCGCGTCGTCGTCCGCTCCGCGCCCGCGCGAAGCTCCACCAGGTAGATGCCCGCACCCACCCTCCGGCCCGGGTCGCTGTTCATGTTCCAACGCGCTTCGTGCGCCCCGGCGGACATCGTGCCGCGGGCAAGCGTCGAGACCAGCCGCCCGGCGAGATCGTAGACGCACACGCTGACGTCCGCGCGGTCGGGCAGATTGAACGACACGGCGCCCCCGGCCACGAGCGGGTTGGGTCGGGCCCGCACGCGCAGCACTCCCGTGTCCGTAATCGGCGCCGGCGCGCCCACCCACGGCCTCCCGGCGGTGTTGATGAGCACCGACACCGTGCCGGAGTAGTAGTTCGCCACCGCGAGGTCAGGTTTCCCATCCCGGTTCACGTCCCCGACGGCCACGGAGAGGGGCCCGCTGCCGGTCCCGTATTCCGTCCGCGCTCCGAAGGTGCCGATGCCGTCGCCAAGCGACACCGACACCGTGCCGGAGGCCCAGTTCGCCACCACCAGGTCGGGGATTCCGTCACCGTTGAAGCTGCCGATCGCCACGGACCAGGGCTTGCTCCCCGCGGCGAAACCCGTCTTCGGCCCGAAGGTCCCGTTGCTGTTGCCAAGCAGGACCGACACCGTGTTGGCGCCGTAGTTCGCCGTCACCAGGTCGGACATCCCATCCCCGTTCAGGTCCCCGATCGCCACCGAGTAGGGACCGGCACCGGTCGCGTAGCCGGTCCACGTCCCGAAACCGCCCGCGCCGTCGCCAAGCAGGACGGAGACCACGTTCGCGGTCTGGCAGGCGAACGCGAGGTCGGGCTTGCCGTCGCGGTTGAGGTCA
>CAIXRL010000574.1 GCA_903921835.1 Candidatus Eiseniibacteriota bacterium
ACCTCGGCGTGATCCCCGGCCTCGGTGAGTTCGTCACGGAATTCGTCAGCGCGCGTGCCGCGGGCGAGGAGTTCGCGCGCACGCTCGAGGACGCGTTGCGGCGGCGCAGCCGCCGCTGGCTCGCCGACGATCGCGGGCTCGGGGGCGCGGCCGAGGTCGCGGGCGCGATGGCGCGCCGGCTCGGCTGGAGCCCCGAGCGCGAGCGTGACGAGATGGATCGCTACGAAGCGTCGGTGCACGCGGAACGCACGCTGATCGCGCAGGCGCGGGAGTCCCAATGAGATTCGGCAACCCGGCAGCGGGGCAGCCGGCGGCGGTGTTTCCGAGAAGCGACGCAGTCATGGGGGCTGCGCGCGCCACCGGGTCCGAAGTCGCGACAGGTTGCCGTGAGAGCGGGGCAGGCCGTCGGGCCGAACGGACCCGCGTCCGCCGCTCATAGTACCGAACCCGTGAAACGTTCAACATAGCGCGGCCACCCGCCGCGGGAGGTTTCGCCATGTCGCAGGACGGCTGGGTTCTCGCCATCGACCAGGGCACGACCGGCACCACGGCGCTGCTGCTCGACCGCCGCGGTGCCGTGCGCGGACGCGGTTACGCCGAGTTGCCCCAGCATTTCCCGAGGCCGGGCTGGGTCGAGCACGACCCGGATGAGATCTGGGCCAGCGTGCTCGCCGCAGTGCCGCGCGCGTTCGCCGCCGCGAAGGCGCGGCGCGGGCGTGTCGTCGCCATCGGGATCACCAACCAGCGCGAGACCACGCTGCTGTGGGACCAACGCACCGGCGAGCCCGTGGCGCGCGCCATCGCGTGGCAGGACCGGCGCACGTCGGAGCGCTGCGACGCGCTCAAGCGCACGTCCGCCGCCGCGATCCGCGAGGCGACGGGACTGGTGTGCGATCCCTACTTCTCCGCGACCAAGATCGAATGGCTGCTCGCGCGCCATGCGCGGGCGCGCGCACTGGCGCGGGCGGGCCGGCTGGCGTTCGGCACCGTGGACAGCTGGCTGGTGTGGAGGCTGACCGGCGGCGTCGTGCACGCGACCGATCCCACCAACGCCTCGCGCACACTGCTCTTCGGCCTGCGCTCGCGCCGCTGGGAGCCGGCGCTGCTGCGGCGCTTCGGCGTGCCCGCATCCGCGCTGCCGCAGGTACGGCCCTCCGCGGGCGACTTCGGCGTGACGCGCGGCGCGCGCATCGTGCCCGATGGCGTGCCCGTCGCCGGCGTCGCGGGCGACCAGCAGGCCGCGCTGTTCGGCCAGGGCTGCGTGCGCGCGGGCCAGTCCAAGAACACCTACGGCACCGGCTGCTTCCTGCTGCTGCACACCGGCGCGCAGCCCGTGATTTCGCGCGCGGGGCTCCTCACGACCATCGCCTGCGGTCCGCGCGGCGAAGCCGCCTACGCGCTCGAGGGCAGCGTGTTCGTGGCCGGCGCCGCGATTCAGTGGCTGCGCGACGGCCTCGGCCTGATCGCGGACGCCGCCGAGAGCGAAGCCCTCGCGCGCTCGGTTCCCGACGCGGGCGGCGTCGTGCTGGTGCCCGCGTTCGCGGGCCTCGGCGCACCGCACTGGCGTTCCGACGTGCGCGGCGCGCTGCTCGGGCTGACCCGCGGCACCACGCGCGCCCACGTCGTGCGCGCCGCGCTCGAATCGCTCGCGTTCCAGAGCCGCGACCTGGTCGAAGCCATGGCGCGCGACGCCGGCGCGCGCGTCCGCGCGCTGCAGGTGGACGGCGGCGCGGTGGCGAACGACTGGCTCATGCAGTACCAGGCCGACCTGCTCGGCGTGCCCGTGCGCCGTCCGCGCGTCATCGAAACCACAGCGCTCGGCGCCGGGCTGCTCGCGGGCCTTGCGACCGGCTTCTGGACGACGCACCGCGAGCTGGACCACGCGCGACGCCTCGAGCGCGAGTTCCGGCCGAAGCGCGACGCGCGCTGGCGTACCGCCGAGGTGGCGCGCTGGGAGGCGGCGCTGCGGACGCTGCTGGGGTAGCGCCCGGGACCGGCTCCGGCTGCCCCGACGCTTCCGGCGGATGGGTACCGCCCCGCGAGCGCCCGGCGCGAGACGGGCCGACACGAGACGGACCGTCCCTTGACCCGGACCCGCCGGCGCCTCAAGCTCCCGACGTGCCATCGCGTCGTGTGCCCCGCGCACACCCCCGCGGCGTGTGGCGTTCGCGTACCCCAGCCGAACGACCGAAAGGTGCCGCCATGCACTTCCGCCCTCGCGTGCTCGCGACCGCACTGCTCGCCCTGTCCCTGTTCGCCCCGCGGCCCGCCAGCGCGGCCCCGCGCTTCCGTCCCGTGCAGGACGACGTGTTCTACATGTTCATGCCGATCGCGTGGCGCGACTCCGACGGCGACCCGAACGGCTTTGGCGATTTCGGCGGCATGACCGCGTCGCTGCCCTACCTCGAGTCGCTCGGCGTCACGGCGGTGTGGATGACGCCGATCTTCCCCTCGGCGGCCTACCACGGCTACCAGCACGGCCGCGCCGACAGCCTGAACTCGCGCTTCGGCGACGAAACGCAGTTCCTCGCCTTCGTCCAGGCGGCACACGCCGACAGCATCAAGGTGCTGATCGACTTCGTCGCCTACGGCATCTCGCAGAACTCCGTCTGGTACGAGGACGCGTACGCCAATCCCGCTTCGCCCTACAGCGACTGGCTGGCGTTCAACGGTGCCGGCAATACGAACCCGCTCGGCGGTACGTATCCCACGTGGGACGGCGAGACGATCGGCTTCACGTACTGGAACCTGCGCAACGCGGCGGTCACCGAGATGGTGACCGGCTGGGCGAAGCACTGGCTGGATCCCGACGGCGACGGCGACCCCTCCGACGGCATCGACGGCTACCGGCTCGACCACGTGTCGTTCGCCGACTCGACCGAAAGCTACTGGGGCTACGACATCGACTGGTGGCGAACCTGGAAGCAGCAGGTGCGCACGGTCTACCCCGACGTGTTCACCGTGGCCGAGCAGTCCGACTGGGGCTACGGCGTCGAGTTGCTGGGCGCGCACGACGCGGTGTTCACCAAGCCGTTCGAGTCCGCCGCGCGCGACGCGATCGCGAGCGGGAGCGCCTTCTGGGTGGCCAACCGGATGAGCTACTCCCTCAGCCTGTTGCCGGCCGGCGGGCTCTACCTGACGACACTTGGCAACCATGACGTCGATCGGCTGGCGACCGTGGTGGGCGACGTCCCCGGCCGGCTGCAGGTCGCCGCGGAGGTGCTGATGCTGCAGCCGATGCCGCCCGTGATCTACTTCGGCGACGAACTCGGCATGCTCGGCGCCAAGCGCAGCGACTTCGCCGGCGACGCCGCCGACATCCCCGACCGCGAACCGTTCAAGTGGAATGCGGTGGCAGGGCCGCCGATGTCCTCGTATTTCACGCTCAACGCGCAGGCGTACGCCGAGCGCCTGTCGCACGACCACGACGGGCGTTCGGTGGAGGAACAGAGCGGCGTGCCGGGCTCGCTGCTCGAGCGCTACCGCGCGCTGTCGGCGCTGCGTCACGCGCATTCCGGGCTGCGCCACGGCGAGTTCCTTTCGGTGGCGTCGCCGGATACCGCGGTGTGGGCGTTCCTCAAGCTGGCGCCCGAGGAGACGCTGCTCGTGGTCGTCAACGTTGGCGCGACGGACCTCACTGCGCGGCTCGACCTGTCGTTCCTGCTGGCGGACTCCGCAGGCACGCCGGTTCGCGACGTGGAGACGCTGGTCACGCTCGAACCGGTCACGCCCGCGAATCGAGATGCGTGGACCGTGCCCGTGGGGGCCTACGGCTACCGCGTGCTGGAGGCGCCGCTCCGCCGGCGCGACCTGCGACCGCTGTACGCGGACGCGAACGTGGTCGTGACCCAGGACTGCGCGCCCACCTACTGGGACAACGTCCTCGAACTGGACCAGATGTTCGTGCGCTTCCAGGCGGACGGCCTCGCGCTCGGCATCACGGGCAACCTGCGGGACGGTGGCTACCCGCTCACGATCTTCTTCGATGCCGCGAGCGGCGGACAGAGCACGCTCAACACGCAGGGGTTCGCGATGCCGCCCTACTCGCCCGCATGCCTCTCGGGAATGACGTTCGACGAAGGCTTCCAGCCCGAGGTGGCGCTGGTGCTGAACACGTACGCCGGGCAGCTCTACGTCGACCGCTTCACGCTCGCGACGGCGGGCGGGGGCACGCATCGCTACCTCGGCACCGTGGCGGTCGGAGCCGGCGGACCCCTCACGGGTGGAGCCAACGACAATGGCCTTCGCGCGAACTTCTCGAACACCAACCGCCAGGGCGTGGGGCCCGGGAACGCCGTGGGCGGCGCCAGCGCGACCGACGGTTTCCAGATCCTCGTCCCATGGGCCGACCTGGGGCTTCCGGGTCCCGGCTCGCCCGTCAAGCTTCTCGCCCTGCTCTGCTGGACGGACGGCTACGTCTTCAACCAGTTCCTGCCGGGCCTGGGTGGCGCGTGGGACCCGGGCTTCTCGCCCGACATGCGGACCCTCCCGGGCACGTACCTGACGCTCGGGAGCACGACGGACGCGGAAGCGAGCCTGGTGGACGCCCGGGTCGTGGACGGCGTCGCGCGCGTGACCTGGAGCGTGTCCGTTCCGGGTGCCCGCTTCACGGTCATGCGCAACCCGGGAGGCGGCGGTTGGACGACGCTGGCGACGCTCGACGCCGACGGCACGGGACGCGTGGTCGTCAGCGATCCCGCGGTCACGACGGGAATGCGCTACGGCTACCGGTTGGTCGCCGACGGCAACCCGGCTCGCGTTCTCGCGGAGACGTGGGTGGACGTGCCCGCGCAAGCGCGGTTCGCGTTGCGCGGCGTGCTCGCCAACCCGACATCGGGCCCGCTACGCGTCGCCTTCGAGCTCACGGGGCGCGGCGCGGCCACGCTCGAGCTTTTCGACGTCGGCGGCCGGCGCGTGGCGTCCCGCAACGCCGGCGCGCTGGGCGCCGGGCCGCACGAGCTGGATCTGTCCGCCGGTCAGCGTTTCGCTCCCGGCGTCTACGTGGTGCAACTGCGCGAGGGCACGGCGGTGTGCCGCACGCGCGCGGTCGTGCTGCGCTGACGACGCCAGGCGGCGGCCCCGTGCTCGCGGGGCCGCCGCCTGGCCCGGACGATTCATGAGCCCGCCGCCTGCGAGCGCGACCGGCGCGCTCATGAATCGTCCGCGCTACCCCGCGCGCCCGGCGAAGTGCGCGCGCCACTCGGGCGAGAGCGCGGGCAGCGTCGCCAGCTCGCGCACCGCCGCCGGATCGCTCGCGGGTGACAGCTTGAGCCGGAACACGCGCTCGATCGTCCACCCGGGATGCGGGCGCGCCACCAGGCGAAGCGTCTCGCCGCGGGCGATGTCGCCCTCGCGCGTCACGCGCAGGTACCAGCCGACGCGCCCGGTCTCGATCGCGCGCTGCATCAGCGCGGGCGAGTTCCACCAGCGCGAGATCGCGGCGCAGGGACCGCGCGGCTGCGAGACCTCGAACGCCACGTGGTCGCCCTCCCACGCGTCGCCGACGCACACGCGGGTCTCGTCGGCGCCGTCCCACGACAGGTTCTCGCCGAACGCGCCCGGTCCCATGCCCTCGCACCCCGGCTCGATCCACCACAGCGGGTAGTGCGACGCGGCGTACGCGAGCACGGCCATCTGCGGTCCGCCGTGCACGTCGCGTGACGCCTGCTCGTCGCCCGCGAGTCCGAGCGCGCCCACGTGTACGGCGCCCGCGACCTCGTCCTTCTGGTACGCGGTGCGCCACGTGCGTTCGGCGTGAGCGTCCCAGTCGGGCCGCGGCCACTCGCGCACCCTGCCGGTGCGAACGGAAACGACGGACACGCGGCTCATCGTGCTCCTCCCGGGGGAACCTGCAGGCGCGGCGCGGGCCGCAGCGCGTACTCCAGCAGCCCGATCACCTCGCGCGGCGCGGAGTAGAGGTCGCGCCACTCGGCGAAGTCCGGGCCGGCCGTGTACACCGTGTCGATGCCGTGACGCGCGAACGCCAGCCGGCAGCGCGGCAGATGAAAGTACTGCGAGACGGCGATCGCCGAGTGGCCGCCGTGGCGCGTGAGCCAGGCGCGGGTGAAGCGCGCGCTCTCCCACGTGTTGCGCCCGTGCGGGTCCTCGGTCACGACGGAGTCCGGCACGCCGTGCGCGAGCAGCCAGGCCTTCATGACGTGCGCCTCGTCCACGCCGCGAAAGCGGCCTCCCGAGACGATCAGGCGCGGCGCACGGTGCCCGCGCCACACCTGCAGGCCGCGCTCCAGCCGCGCGCGCAACCGCGCCGACGGCTGGCCGTCCGCGTCGACCCGGCTTCCGAGCACCACCGCGACGTCGCCATGCCCGCCGCGTTCCCGGTGCCCGTCCAGTTCCACGGCGACGCTGCTCGCGAACAGCGCGAGCGCCGCGACCAGGGCGGTCCGCAGCAGGATGCGCGACACCAGGGTCACACCACGATCGCGGCGTCGAGCCACGCGGCGAAGTCCCTGACCACGTCGTCACGGCCGGGGTCGTTGAAGATCTCGTGGTAGCGGTCCGCCAGCGTCACGAAACGCACGACGCCGTGCGCGGCCGCGCCCGCGAGCTCGAGCGCCCCCTTTGGGTCCACGACGCGGTCGGCCATGCCCTGCAGCAGCAGCGTCGGCACCGCGAGCTGCCGCACGTCGCGCAGGCAGCGCTGGCTGGCTTCATTGAACGCGAAGTAGAGCCGCGGGCTGATGCGGTCGTGCACGCGCGGGTCGTCCCTGTAGCGCTGGAGCACCTCCGCGTCGCGACTGATACCCGACACGTCGAGCCCGCTCGGGAAACCGGTCGCCGGCGCGGTCGCGCGGGCGATGTTGGCGGCCGCGAGCTTCCACCACGGCGGCATCGCCGTGCGCAGCGCCGGCGCGCTCAGCGCCAGCGCCAGCAGTTCGCGCGGGTGCGCCAGCGCGTAGTCCAGCGCGAGCACGCCGCCCATGCTGTGCCCGAACAGCACCTGCGGCAGCGAGAACGGCTGGTCGGGCAGTCCGCGCGTCGCGGTGAACATCGCGGGGATGACGCGATCGCGCACGAGCGGCCACGACGGCATGTCGCCGCGCGGGCCCGGCGACTCGCCATGCCCCGGCAGGTCGAGCGCGACCACCGTGCAGCGCGCGCGCGTGACGAGATCCGCGGCCAGCGCGGCGTAGCGGCCGCCGTGCTCGCCCAGCCCGTGCACGATCGCCACCAGCGCCCGCGGCCGCTCGGCGCACCACACGCGCCCCGGCAGCGTGGTCGCGCGGTCGATGCGGACCTCGATGCCGATCGCGGGCACGGAACCGCTCGCGGGATTCATCGCTCCGACGGGTGGCCTTCGCCGCCCACGCCGCCGTCCTCACCCTCGTCGCCCTCGAGCTCCCCGCCTTCCCCGTCCTGCCCGTCCTCCTCGTCGTCGTCATCGGTCTCGAGCACGATGTCGTCGCCGGGAAACGCGCGGAACACGAGTTCGGTGGACGCGAACGTGGAGCCGGTGTTCTTGACCAGCAGCACCACCTGGTCGAACAGGCTCGGCAGGTCGTCGGTCGCCAGCGTCGCGAGCGGGTGCACCACGACCGACCACAGCTCGTTTCCGCGCATGGCATAGCGGGCGTCGAGCGCGCGGTCGTAGTTGGCCTGCAGCAGCACGTGCAGCAGGTCGGCGTCGAGCTCCTCGACCACGCCGATGGGCGCCATGATGCGCATGCGGTCGTGCTCGTCGTCGCTGAAGACGAACACCGGCACCTCGCCACGCACGCCGCGCCAGAAGCCGGGCTGGCCTTCCATTTCGGTCAGGTAGGAATCCACCAGCTTGCCCATCGCCTGTGTAGTCATGAGACCGCGCATAGTGAGGCAAGCGGCGTGGGAACGCACGCGCGAATTTGCCGTTCGGTGAAGGCCCGGGCTGCCCGGGCGGATCCCGTCGGCGTCCGCGACGGCGTCCCGCCGGGACGGCGCGGGCGCGCGTCATGAGACACTGAATGACTTCCCACGATTCGGCATCACCGCCGCGCACCCGGCCGAGACCACGCGTGCGCACGGTGTCCGAAGCGCGGCTCCCCCGCCCTCACGTGGTGCACCTCGCCATGCGCCCGCCGCGCATCAGGAGCGGGCGCGCAAGTTCGGTCAGCGCCGCCCTCAGGCACGTCTCCAGCGATGCATCGTCCGGCATCGCATCGGCGACTTCCGCGCCCCGGCGCGCCTCGGCCGCGCCGGAGCCAAGGCCGCGCAGCGCGGCGTGGACGTCGTCATGGCGGGCCTGCTTCGCCGCGTCCCGCACCTTCGCCCGCGCCGCGGTCTCTTCAGTTGCGGCCGCGTCCCGCGCGCGCTGTCG
>CAIXRL010000575.1 GCA_903921835.1 Candidatus Eiseniibacteriota bacterium
CTCCGCTACCACAAGATCATCCTGATGGCCGATGCGGACGTGGACGGCGCGCACATTCGCACGCTGCTGCTCACGTTCCTGTTCCGCGAGCTCAAGCCGCTCGTGGATGCCGGCCACGTCTACATCGCGCAGCCCCCGCTGTTCCTCGTGAAGTCGGGCAAGGACGAGATCTATTGCTTCGACGATCGGGAGCGGGAGGAAGCGATCGCCCGGATCGGCAAGAAGAACGTGCTGGTCCAGCGCTACAAGGGCCTCGGTGAAATGAATCCGGAGCAGTTGTGGCGCACCACCATGAACCCCGAAACCCGCACGCTGGTGCGCGTCACCACGGAGGACACCGTCGAGGCCGACCGGATCTTCACCATCCTGATGGGGGAGCAGGTCGAGCCGCGACGCCGGTTCATCGAGGAGAACGCGCTGGCGGTGAAGAACCTGGACGTCTAGATGAAGACCCATAATCTGATTCCGATGATGATGATCGCCGCCGTGCTGGGGATGACGGCTTCGCGGCCCGCTCACGCATGGTCGCACCCCGATATCAACCTGGCCTTTGGTACCACCATCGGCGCCGCCGACAACAACCCGAGTGTCACCGGCCCGCCGGTGAGCGGAGGTGCCTCCGTCGTCTTCTCGCCGATGTGGCCCATTGCCAACCACGCGAGCTTCGGCGTGTCGCTGTTCGCCGACGACCTCGGAAGCCACGTCGCTCGCTTGTACGACCCGAACGACCACACGGATCTCGGCCTCGCCTCGTTCGCGCACCGCTCGGCCTGGGGTGCCGCATGGCGTGGCGACGTGGACGTGGCTCGTCACGGCCGCTGGGCGGCTTTGGCCTCCGGCACGTGGGGTTGGTCGCGCATGACGGACGACCTGCGAGGCAGGACGTACGCCGCCGCGAGCGCGGTCAGCGTGGGGCTTGCCGGTGAAATCCGCGGGCCGGTGGCGCCCGCCCAGACTCTCGGCCTGGTCTGGCGCTGGCAGCGACTGTTCGCGCAACGCAACGCAGCGTATGACCGCAGGACGACCTACGCCACGGTGGCGCTGGAGTGGGGCTGGACGGGCGCGCCGCGCCCCTGATGATCGACGCGAGCGGGAAATCGCGGGCCGCGTGATGCGACCCGGCCAGCGGTCCCTCGTGATCCGGGAAGGATGAGGAAATGGCACTGAACGATCGCTCCAAGATCGTCGAGATGAACATCGAAGAAGAGATGAAGACCAGCTACATCAACTATTCGATGTCGGTCATCATCTCGCGCGCTCTTCCCGACGTCCGCGACGGTCTCAAGCCGTCGCAGCGGCGCATCCTGGTCGCCATGAACGACCTGAACCTGGCGCCGGGGCGCGGGTTCCGCAAGTGCGCGAAGATCGCGGGCGACACGTCGGGCAACTACCATCCACACGGCGAGGGCGTGGTCTATCCGACGCTCGTCCGGCTGGCGCAGGACTGGGTGATGCGCTACCCGCTCGTGGACGGCCAGGGCAACTTCGGCTCGATCGACGGCGACGCGCCCGCGGCCATGCGCTACACCGAGGCGCGCCTGACGGCGCTCGCCATGGAGCTGCTGGCGGACCTCGAGAAGAACACGGTCGACTTCCGCCCGAACTACGACGAGACGCGCGAGGAACCCGTCGTGCTCCCGTCGGTCGTGCCCAACCTGCTCGTCAACGGCTGCTCGGGGATCGCCGTCGGCATGGCGACCGAGGTGCCGCCGCACAACCTGCGTGAGGTCTGCGACGCCATCATCGCGATCATCGACCGGCCCGATCTTCCCGAGGACGAGCTGCTCAGGATCGTGACCGCGCCGGACTTTCCGACGGGCGGCATCATCTACGGCACGCAGGGAATCCGCGATTGCTACCGCACCGGGCGCGGCCTCATGCGCGTCCGCGCCAGGGCGCGGGTCGAGGAGGGCAAGGGCGGCCGCATGAGCCTGGTCATCACCGAGATCCCGTTCCAGGTCAACAAGGGCTCGCTCCTCGAGAAGATCGCGGACATGGTGCGGCACGGCAAGGTCCTGGGCATCAGCGACCTGCGCGACGAGTCCGACCGCGAAGGCATGCGGATCGTGATCGAGCTCAAGAAGGACGCGAACCCCAAGGTCGTGCTGAACAACCTGTTCGTGCACACGCCGCTGCAGACGACCGTGGGCGCCATCATGCTGGCGCTCGTGGACAACAGGCCGCAGGTGCTCACGCTGCGTGCCATGCTCGACCAGTACGTGCGGCATCGGCGCGAAGTCGTGCGCCGGCGGACGGAGTTCGACCTCGCCGAGGCCGAGCGCCGCGCCCACATCCTGGAAGGCCTGAAGATCGCGCTCGACCACCTCGACGCGGTCATCGCGCTCATCCGCGCGGCCAGGGACGTGGAAACGGCGCGCACGGGACTCATGAGCACGTTCAAGCTCAGCGAGATCCAGGCCAGCGCCATCCTCGAGATGCGCCTCCAGCGCCTGACCGGCCTCGAGCGCCAGAAGATCGAGGCGGAGTACCTCGAGGTCATCCAGCTCATCGAGAAGCTGCGCTCGATCCTCGCCAGCGAGAAGAAGATGCTCGCCATCATCCAGGACGAGGTGAAGCGTCTTCGCGACAAGTTCGGGGACGACCGCCGCACGCAGGTCGTGGCCGACGAGGGTGACATCGACTACGAGGACACGATCGAGCAGAAGGACATGGTGATCACGATCTCGCACGCCGGCTACATCAAGCGGCAGGAGATCTCGGCCTATCGCGCCCAGCGCCGCGGCGGCAAGGGCGTGATCGGCGCCCGCACGAAGGAGGACGACTACATCGAGCACCTCTTCATCGCCAACACGCACGCGTACCTGCTCATCCTCACGGATCGCGGGCGTTGCTACTGGCTGAAGGTGCACGAGGTCGAACCGGCGGGGCGCACGGCGAAGGGCCGCCCGCTGGTCAATCACCTCGAGGGCATGGGCCGCGACGAGCGCGTCCAGGCCGTCGTCCCGGTGAAGACGTTCGACGACCAGCACTTCCTGGTGTGCGCGACCCGGAAGGGCCTCATCAAGAAGACGGTGCTCTCCGCGTACGGCAACGTGCGCAAGGCCGGCATCAACGCCGTGCTGCTCGAGGACGGCGACGCGCTGTTCGAGGCCATCGTCACGGACGGCACGCAGGACATCATCCTCGCCAAGAAGAAGGGTCTCGCGATCCGCTTCCACGAAGACGAGGTGCGCGCCATGGGCCGCACCGCGTACGGCGTGAAGGCGGTGACGCTGGACGACGAGCAGGACGAAGTCGTCAGCATGGTCGGCGTCATGCGCCAGGCCACGCTGCTCGCCGTGACCGAGAACGGCTACGGCAAGCGCAGCGAGATCTCCGAGTACCGCGTTTCGCATCGTGGCGGCAAGGGCATCATCACCATCAAGACCACGGAGCGGAACGGCGACATCGTCGCGGTGAAGGAGGTCGTCGATGGTGACGAGCTCATGATCATCACGAAGTCCGGGCAGCTCATCCGCATGCCCGTGAAGGGCATCGGCGTGATGGGCCGCAACACCCAGGGCGTGACGCTCGTGAACCTGACGCCCACCGAGTGCGAACTGCTCCCGGACGTGGTCGCCGGGGTCACGCGGGTGGTGAGCGAGGACGACGAGGACGGCAACGGGGACGGGGGAGAAGCC
>CAIXRL010000576.1 GCA_903921835.1 Candidatus Eiseniibacteriota bacterium
CACCTGCTGCTGCAGGGCGAGGGCGCCCCCGCGGACACGACGAAGAAGTAGCCCGCGGCGGGAAGCGAACGAGGGCCGGAGCGCGGCGCGCTCCGGCCCTTCGTGGCACCTCCGGCATGGGCGCTGACCTGGAGGTGAAAGTCCTCCGGGAGCCTGGTCACAGGGACTCGAGTGAACCGCGAGGGCGTGACCGCGAGGGAGCGTCCGAAGGGAGCGGGGAGCGAACCGACGGGCCGGCGAACAGAAGCCGGATGCGAGGCGGTGCCGGTCAGGGCGAGCGGGCCACGAACCGCGAAGCTCTCGTGACCAAAGCCCGGCGGCGCAGTTCCGGCGGTCACGACGGAACGGTCAGCATTCCTGTCCGGGGAGGCTACGCCTCACGCCTGAGAGGGCGACGTCCGGCAATGAGCGGCCGGCCCCGAACGGCGCGAGGAGCCGGCCAGGGCCATGGCAGCGGGCGAGCGCGAAGGGCCGAACGGAAGGGCGTGCGAGGGTCGTGTGGAACGAAGGGGTCGTGCCTCCGTAGCCCGCGCCGGGAAGGGTGGGGCTCACGCCGCAGGACAGGGTGAAGCCCGAACGTGCAACGCGGAGAGCAAACCTGACGACGCTTCACGAATCACGAGCACAG
The DNA here is from genome assembly GCA_903921835.1 of Candidatus Eiseniibacteriota bacterium. Taxonomy (GTDB): domain Bacteria; phylum Eisenbacteria; class RBG-16-71-46; order RBG-16-71-46; family RBG-16-71-46; genus CAIXRL01. The sequence goes on from CAIXRL010000576.1 coordinate 629, forward strand.
GCGGGCCGTTGAGGCGCGCTGTCGACGATTCGAGCCGCCGGATCACCCGGCGAGCGCCCGCCTGCGGGCCCGTGAATCGTCCCGCTCAGGTCTTCTGCTTCTTCTTCTCCGCGGCGGGGAAGAGCACGTTGTTCAGGATCAGCCGGTATCCCGGCGAGTGCGGGAACTCGTCGAGCTTCGTCGCCGGGTCGCCCACCATGTGCTGGAAGTCCTCGGGGTCGTGCCCTCCGAGGAAGGTGAACGTGCCGCGCCCGAACTGGCCGTGGATGTACTTCACCTCGTCGGCGCCCTCGACCTCGGCCAGCACCGTGACGCCGGGCTTGAGCGTGGAGCGATGGAAGCCGGTGGTCTGCCCGAGGAACTCCGGCACCGCGTTGACGTGGTCCTGCGTCAGCATCGTGGGGACCGGGTCGTTCTTGGCGCTGAAGTCGAACAGCGTGAAGACCGTGTTGGGGCCGCGCTGGTTCGCCTCCTGCGTGCAGTCGATGTCCGAGAACCGGTAGGCGATCGGGTCCATCTCGAGGTGGAAGTCGCGAAACGCGAGCGTGCGCGAGAAGTCGAGCTTGCGCTGCGCGGCCGGATCCGGCGGGTCGCCGTCGTACACGACGTCGGCGATGTCCACGCCCGCCGCGGCGAGCGCGATGTCGTACGTGTCGGTCGCGGAGCACATGCCGAACATGAAGCCACCTCGCCCGACGAAGTCGCGGATCGTCGTCGCGACCGCGCCCTTGAGCTGGGACACCTTCGCGAAGCCGAGCTTTGCCGCCATGGCCTTCTGCACCGCCTCCTCCTCGATGTACCAGGGGAAGGTGCGGTAGGCGGCCCAGAACTTGCCGTGCTGGCCGGTGAAGTCCTCGTGGTGCAGGTGGAGCCAGTCGTACTTCGCCAGGTCGCCGCGCATCACCTCCTCGTCCCACACGCGGGCGTAGGTGATGTTCGCGTAATCGAGCGCGAGCGTGACCGCGTCGTCCCATGGCGGCGTGTTGGCCGGGATGTAGACCGCGATTTTCGGCGCCTTCTCCAGCGCGACGACCTCCATGTTGCTTCCGGCGATCTCGGCGCGGATGGCCGCCTCCTCCGAGCCCGAGACCGGGGCGATCGAGACGCCGCGGATGTTCGCCTCGCGCAGTGTCGCGTCCGTCTCGGGGAGCAGGAACGAGCCGCCGCGGTAGTTGAGCAGCCACTCGGCCTTGCCACCCTGCTCGAGCACCCAGAACGTCAGTCCGTAGGCCTTCAGATGATTGGCCTGCGTGTCGTCCATCGGTACGAGCAGCCGCGCATGCGCGGGCGCGGCCGCGAACGCGCTGCCCGCCAGCGCGAGCGCGAGGACGAATGGCCACACCTCGATGATCTCGGCGAACGACTTCACGCTGCCGTCCGCGGGCGCCTTCTTCGCGGGCTCGCCGGAGTCGGGCGTCGGCGCCGGTTCGGGCGGAGTTCCGCCGAGGCGCCAGACCCGCAGCTGCCTGCGCGCTCCGGGCGCGAGCAGCAGCGTGAGTCCCAGCGCGAGCACGCCGAGCAGCACGACCGGGATCATCGCGAGCACGGCCACGGCCCCGCCGACGGGGCCGAGCGGGCGCAGGAGCGGTCCCTTCGACGGGTGCGAACTGCCGAGCATGGGCATGCGTGGTCCTCCGGGCTAGCCCGCAGTATTCATGAGCCCGCGGCCTGCGAGCGCGATCTGCGCGGCATCCGCTGCGAAGCTCGACCGGCCGCTGTCCTCAACGTGTCCACAACACGATTCCGGCGCGGCCGGCCGACCTTCTTGCGGCTGCCGCACATCTCGCACTCTCGGCTCGCGGTTCATGAATGCTCCGGGCTAGGGGCGAGCCTTGCGCAGGGGGTCCAGCTGGCGGCGGACTTCGGCGGCGTTCCACGCCTTCGGGTAGCGCGCGAGGCACTCCTCGAACTGTCCGCGCGCGGCGCGGGCGTCCCCGAGCGCGAGGCAGGCCTCCCCCGCGCGTTCGCGCGCCAGCGGCGCGAGGCGGTCGTCGGGCAGCGAATCCGCGATCGCGAGCAAGGGCACCAGCGCCGCGTGCCAGTCGCCCGCGTCGGCGCGCACGTCGGACGCCAGCAGGCCGGCGTGCGCCCACGACCGCGACGAGCGCGGCAGCGCGTCCCAGAGCGAATCGGCCAGCGCCCGCGCCCGCACCGCGTCGCCGCGCCAGCGCGCGTATGCCACGGCGCCCAGCGCGCGCAGCGCGGGGGAGCCGGGGTCGTCCTCGATTTGATAGGCTCGATCGAGCGCGGTCATCGCGTCGTCGGATGCGGCGTCCTGCGCCGCGCGCGCGTAGGCGACCGCCGCCGAGTCCAGCTCGCCCGCGAAGTAGAGCGCCTCGGCGCGCATGAAGCGCGCGCCGCTCCAGGCGCGCGCGAGCGAATCGAGCCCCGGCAGCGCGCGGGCCGGCGGGCCCTCGCGCAGCACGGCGAGCAGGCGCTCGAGTTCGAGATCCGGTGTCGCGTCCGGGCTGCGGGCCGCACGGCCGAGCAGCGCCTGCGCGTCCGCG
>CAIXRL010000577.1 GCA_903921835.1 Candidatus Eiseniibacteriota bacterium
GCGGCGCGCCGGGCGGGCGACATCGGAGAGCGCGTGCGCGCCGAGGACGGCGCGGCCGCTGCCGCGCTCGCGCTCGAGCGCGCCTGCGAGAGCCCTGCGCGGCCCGCGTGACGCTCAACGCCGCGTGAACGGCACCGAGCGCACATCGCTGGCGCCCGAGAGCGCGTCGCGCGCAGTCACCGTGAGCCGGTAGTCGCCGGCCGGCAGCGACGCCATGTTGACGGTGAGGAACTGGCGGCGAACGACACCCTTGAAAGCCTCCTCGCGCGAGGCCCAGGTCGTGAAAGTCCCGGTCGGGACCGGGCGATGCGTGACCCTGTCAGCCTCGAGCCGCTCCACCCGGTATTCGAACGAGTAGCGCGAGACGCCGTCCGGCCCGGCGGCCAGGTGGTAGATCTCGAAGTACGCGGTCAGCGGCGACGACCCGCGCGCGATCGCCCCGGCGAGCGGTTCGAGCCGCACCGCTCCCCTGTCCATCATGACCGCCGACCCGCCGCAGCACAGCACGAGGTCGCTCAGGGACAGGACGCCGAACGACGGCTCCAGCGTGACCGTCTGGCGCTGCAGCCCGCGGCGCCCGTGCGCGTCGCGGGCGCTCACGGCGACGTCGTAGCGGCCCGGCGGCAGGTCGGCGTCGAACTCCGTCGCAGAGCGCACGCCGCCGCCGCACGCCGAGCGGTCCACGCCCTGGGAGCCCGAGGCCACCTTCCTGCCGGACGCGTCGGTGACGACCCAGCGCGCCTCGAGCGACTCGCGGTCCGCCTGCACGAACGCCGCCAGCCGCGGGCCCGCGGCGCCCTCGAACGCGACCAGCGTCTCGGTGACATCCACGCGCTGCCCCGCCGGCGGCAGCGCAGGGAATACCGCGAAACCGTCCCCGATCGTGATCAGGTCGTGCCGGCGCGAGAGCGCCGCGCGGTCGGGTTCCGAGTTCGACAGTGGCTCGCTCGAGGCCGCTGACGTGTAGTGATCCAGGAGCGAGCGGTCCTGCAGCGTGATCCGCATGTTGAGGTCCGGGTAGACCCAGACCTGCGCATGGAGCGGGTAGTCCTGCCTGCTGCTTCCCGATCTGGAGTTGAGTGAACTCCTGAGTGGGTTGTACTCCACGCGCGCGGGCGGACCGTAGCGGATGTAGGTCGCGGCGCGCTGGTCGAGGCCGACACGCAGCGGGTCGTTGAAGAGCAGGTACGCGTGCGCGACGCGGGACCAGTACTCGAGCACGACTTCGTTCTCGGGCGTGGTCGGGTCGGGATCCGGAAATCCCGAGAGACCTGTGGGCGAGCCGGGCGGGCCGGTGCGGCCGATGAACTCGTCGGGACGTTCGAAGAACTCGCGTTCCGCCGCGGGCAGCTGCGGCAGCGTCGCGCGGAAGAGACTGTCCGCGCGCTCGAGCTTTCCGGTCCGCCACGCCATCAGCCCGGCGGCGAGTCCCGCCGCCGGCAGCCGCGGGTGCATGACGAGCGCGCGCTCCGCGGCGAAGGCGGCGCGCGGCAGGTTGCCCTGCTCGTACAGCAGCGGCGCCAGCGCGAGCCACGGCAGGCTCGACAGCGGCGGGCACGTCGCCGCCGTGTCGAGGACGGCGACCGCGTGCGCCAGCGACTCCCTGTCCAGCCGGCGCAGAAACTCCCGCTTGTACACGCGCCCCAGGGCCAGCCAGGTCTCACGATCGCGCGGCGCCTGGATCAGGGCGTTCCGGTAGCAACTCCTCGCCTCGGCATCGTAGCGACCCAGCTCGCGGAGATAGCCCAGCAGGAACCAGTGGTTGCCCGCGCGGCCCTGCGGGTCGAGCTCGATCGCCTCCTCGAGCTGCCAGATCGAACGAATCCGCGTTTCCAGATCGGCGTCGTCCAGCTTGTCCTGCACCGCGCGGTGCAGCAGGCGCGCGCGCGCCAGCGGGTCCGAGCCCGCGCAGGCACGCGCGGGAAACGACGACGCCAGCACCAGCAGCAGGACCAGCAACCGGGAACGCATGCGGCCACCCCCAGAGACACCACCCGGTCGCGGTGACGCGGTGGAGACTGGCACAACCCGTACCGCGCCGAGGCCACAAGATCGAGTGTCGTCGCGGGCTTCAGGCCCGCTCCTCCCACACCTTGATCAGCTCCAGCACCGCCTGCGCCGACTTCTCCATGTCCTGGGCCGAGATCCACTCGAGCCGCGAGTGGAAGTTGTGCTGGCCCGTGAACAGGTTGGGCGTGGGCAGGCCCATCTCGGAGAGGATCGAGCCGTCGGTGCCACCGCGGATCTGGCTCTCGATGGGCGTGAGACCGGCGCGCCGGATGGCCTCGCGTGCGTTCTCGACCACGAGCGGATTGCGATCGAGCACCTCGCGCATGTTGCGGTACTGCTCGCGCACGTCGAACGCGACACCCGAGCCGGGCCACGCGGCCACGGCCTCGTAGGCCAGCCCGCGCAGCAGCGCCTCCTTCTCGGCCAGCCCCGCGGTGCGGAAGTCGCGGACTATGAACTTGACCATGGTCTCGTCGACGCTCGCAACGACGTCGATGGGGTGAACGAAGCCGTCGCGATCCCCGGTGGTCTCGGGCGCGAGGCCGGCCCTGGGCAGACGTGCGATGAAGTCGGCGGCAACCTTGATCGAGTTCACCATGACGCCGGTCGCCAGGCCCGGGTGCGTGTTGAAGCCGCGGAACGTGACGTTCATCGCGTCCGCCGAGAACGTCTCGCAGTCGAGCTTGCCCAGCCCCTCGCCGTCGAGCGTGTAGGCGCACAGCGCGCCGAAGCGCTGCACGTCGAAGTGGCGCACCCCGCGGCCGATCTCCTCGTCGGGCGTGAACGCCAGACGCACGGCGCCGTGCGCGATGCCGGGATTCCTCACCAGGTACTCCGCCACCGCCATGGCCACCGCGATGCCCGACTTGTCGTCGGCGCCGAGCAGCGTGTCGCCCGAGGAGGTGACGATGTCCTCACCCGCCTTCCCGCGCAGGTCGGGAATCTCGGATACCCGCAGCACGGCCTCGGGGTGATTCGGCAGCACGATGTCCTTGCCGTCGTACGCACGGTGCACGATCGGCTTCACGTTGGCGCCGCTCATCTCGGGCGAGGTGTCCACGTGCGCCAGGATGCCGATCACGGGCACGTTCGCCTTCTTCGACGTCGCAGGAATCGTGGCCATGACCACGCCCTGGTCGTCGCGAATCGCGTCCTTCAGGCCCAGCGCGTTCAGCTCCCCGACCAGTTCGTCGAGCAGCACGAGCTGCTTCGGCGTGCTGGGTGTGGCGGTGGAATCGGGGTCGGACTGGGTGTCGAAGGTCACGTACTTCAGGAACCGCTCGAGAGCGGACGTGCGCAGGACGGTCGTATTCATGGCCCACATCGGTAGGTTTGGACAATGGCGCGAGGGGTGAACACGAACGACCCTAGCGCGAACGATTCATGAAACGCCAGCCGAGAGTGCGGGATGGACGCCGCGGCAAGGGGCGGAAACTCCGCGCCCGACGTTTCGCGGTGGCGGCGCGCGCGCGGGCCCGGCTATGCTGCGCTCCACGCTGGACCATCGTTTACCCACCGGAGGAACCTCCATGGCCACCGCCGCCGCGGCAGGCCCGAGCGACCAGGGAACCTGGCTCGGGCATCCCAAGGGTCTGTTCGTCCTGTTCCTGACCGAAATGTGGGAGCGCATGAGCTACTACGGCATGCGCTCGCTGCTCGTGCTGTACATGGTGAACCACCTGTTCATCCGGCCGGACGTGGGCGCCAAGGTGCTCGGCTTCAACGCGCTCCGCCACGCGCTCGAGGCCGCCTTCGGGCCGATGGCGTCGCAGGCGCTGTCGTCGCAGGTGTACGGGCTCTACACGGGCTTCGTGTACATGACGCCGTTCTTCGGCGGGCTGCTCGCCGACCGGCTGCTCGGGCGGCGCAAAGCCGTGATCGTGGGCGGGGCGCTGATGGCCATCGGCCACTTCCTCATGGCCATGGAGAACATGTTCTTCCTCGCGCTCATGTTCCTCATCCTCGGCAACGGCTGCTTCAAGCCCAACATCTCGACCCAGGTCGGCGGTCTCTACCCGCAGGGCGATCCGCGGCGCGACCGGGCGTTCTCGATCTTCTACGTCGGTATCAACATCGGCGCCTTCCTCGCGCCGCTCATCTGCGGCACGCTGGGCCAGACCGTGGGCTGGCACTGGGGCTTCGGCGCAGCAGGCGTCGGCATGGTGCTCGGACTGCTCTTCTACGTCTTCAACCAGGACAAGCTGCCGACCGAGGCGCCGCCCACGGAATCGAAGACGGCTCCCATCGCCGGCGTCGCTGCGTTCATCGTCGGCATCCCGCTCGGGATCCTGGCGCTCCTCTGGCTGCTCACGCTGCCACGGGCGATTCCAGTTTCCATCGCGGTTCTGTTGCTCGGGGCCGCGTTCACCTGGATCGCACGGCTGCCGAAGGACGAGCGGCCGCGCGTGATCGCGATCAGCGTCTCGTGCATGATCGTGGCCGCGTTCTGGGCCGTATACGAACAGCAGGGCAACACACTCCAACTGTTCGCCGACCAGAACACCCGCTGGCCCGCCCTGCCGCACATCGGCATCCCGGCCTTCACACTCTTCGGCATGCACACGGGCGGCTGGTTCCTGCCGCCGCGCATGCCCTCCACGTGGTACCAGGCGTTCAACCCGTTCATGATCTGGATCTTCACGCCGGTGCTGACGGCGCTGTGGGCGTGGCAGTCGGCGCGCAACCAGGAACCCACGAGCCTTACCAAGATGGCGATGGGCTGCGTGCTCCTGGGCCTCGGGTTCGTGGTGATGATCGTGGCGACCTCGGGCATGGCGCCGGATACGCGGCGCAGCATCATGTGGCTGCTGGGCTCGACCGCGATCTACACGTTCGGCGAGCTCTACCTCTCGCCCATCGGGCTGTCGTTCGTCACCAAGGTGGCGCCGGCGAGACTCGCGTCCATGATGATGGGCGTGTGGTTCCTGGCGAACTTCATCGGCAACTACATGACCGGTTATCTGGGCACGTACTACGAGAAGATGCCGCACAACCAGTTCTTCACGCTGCTGCTCGTGATCGGCATCGCGGCGGGTGTGGTGTTGTTCGTGATCGGCCGGCCGCTGCAGAGGATCGTCGGCGCGCACGACCGCCAGGAAGCCGTCAACTGACGCCCACGAGCCGTTGAAGGCACGGGGACCCGCCAGTCGGGGTGGCGTCCCCGCCCGGCGGGGTCTTCCCCCGTGACGACGCCGCCCGCCGCGGGCGCGAAAGGACAACCATGGAACGTCGGCCGGCGCCGCCCGGGGCGCGCTTCGAGATCGTGGGGGCGTGGGGTGCGGCGCTGCTGCTGGCGGCACTGCTCTCGATCGAGATCGGCGCGCCCTGGCTCTACATCCACGACGACAACGGCGCGTGGACCCAGGCAGTCGCGACGGCCCACCTGCGTGCGGGGCTCCAGCGCACGCGCGGCCAGGACTTCTTCATGCGGCGCGCGGACGGCGGCCTGACGCCCTACCTGCACCACCCGCCCCTCTACCCGCTGCTGGAGGCCGCCGCGTACAGAACCACAGGCTCTTCCGGCCCCCTGACCACGCGAGCAGTGCCCGCGTTGTTCCACCTGCTCGGGCTCGCGGGTGTCTTCGTCCTCGCGCGGCGACTCTTTCCGTCCCGGCCCGGCGTGCGGCTGGGCGCGCTCTGCCTGTACGCCGTCGTGCCGATGAGCGCCTTCTTCGGCAAGGTCGCCTTCAACGAGCCGGTCGGCCTCGCGCTGGCGGTGTGGGCGCTGGTGTTCACGTTGCTCTTCCGCGCGACTTCCCGTGCCGGCGCGCTGGGTGCGGCGGCGTTCCTGTGGCTGCTCGCGCTGGCCACGAGCTGGTCATGCGCGGCGCTGCTCTTCGGTTTCTGGCTGCTGCAGGTGTGGGACCTGCGCTGCGGCCGGCCGGGGGCCGGGAGAGCGGCAATCGCGCTCGGGGCGACGGGCGTGGCAGGGCTCGCCCTCGTGCTCGGGCAGCTCGCCTGGGCGGCGGGCGGCAACCTCGCGGGCCTCTTGCAGGCGGGCGGCGCCTGGGGAATCGCCGGCCAGCATGCGCACGGCTGGCTCGGCTCGCTGGGAACCGCGTTCGACTTTCACCGCATCTACTTCGCCAACATCCCGTTCGCGTTCTACCTGGTCTGGCTTGCGGCCCGGATTCGTGCCCTGGTGCGCGGCCGGTCGCTCACCGAGGCGGAGCGCGTGCTGCTGGCCGGCTCGGCCGGCGCCGCGCTGTGGGCGCTGGCGTTCGTGCACCAGGTGGCCATGCACGCCTACGGCCAGTTCTGGTTCCTGCCGTTCGAGACACTCGCCGCGGCGGATGCCGCCGCAGCCGCGTGGCGCAGCCTGGCCGCCCGTCCGCGCCTGCGCGTGGCGCTCGCGGCGCTGGCCGTGACGGGAACCGTCGCGTCGAGCGCGGTCACCCTGCAGTATCGGTACACGCACCCGGGCGGCTACGCGGTGAGCACCGCCGCCGCCTACGAAGTGCGTTACTACACGCATCCCTGAGCACCTCACCGGCCGCGGCAGGAAGCCCGGTCCGGGCAGTCGCGAGCAGCCCCCCACCGGACGCGCCCGTCGACCGCTCCCCGTCGACGACGTCTGGTGATCGGGATGGCGGCTCTCATCCGCGCGGGGGCCCGGCGCGGCCGACTTCGAACACGACTGCGCTCGCATATGTGCGAACGCGGGTCGTTGACCGCTGCGAACCGCCGGCCTGGACCTGGCTCACGTCGGCGCTCGCAGTTGAAAGTCGACCCGAGGGTCCTGAGTGTGCCCACCTTGGACCCTCGTCCTTTGAGACGTTGGCAGCTGAGCACCCAGTCCCGCTCAGGTGGCCGCTGCTCGCCGGACCGCCCGCGCAGGGTCGGAATCACGCGGGAATCGGTGGCCGTCTACAACTGCCTCACCAGCTCCACGCGGCGGTTCTTCGCGCGCCCTTCCTCCGCCTCGTTGGCGGCAACGGGCGCAAGCGGCCCGATGCCACACGCCCGCAGGCGCGCGGCGGCGATCCCGTACGTGGTCGTCAGCGACGCCACCACGGCCTCCGCCCTGCCCTGCGAGAGCTTCATGTTGGCGTCCAGGAGGCCGACGTTGTCGGTGTTCCCGACCACGTAGAGCTTGAGCGCCGGGTCCCCCTTCAGGAGTTTCGCGATCTCCCCGATGGCCTGCTCGGACTCGGGCTTGAGGGCGGTCTTGCCGGTGTCGAAGTAGATGCCGTAGACAGCCGCGTGGCCGGTGGTCTTGATGTCATTCATGAACACGCCGGCATTCGCCTCGATGTCCTGGTTCATGGCCGCGCGCTCCACGACGGTCAGAAAGTACTTGCCGGTGAACTCCGTCCGCAGGTCGACCCACACCTCCCTGCCGTCCTTCACCACCTTGAAACACTCCTGGCTGGGGGCGGAGCTGACCACCGTGCCGCCCAGCTTCTTCACGGCGGTCTCGAAGTTGCGCAGGATCTGCAGCTCGCTCGGCCTGGCGGTCGTGGCCTGCGGGTAGTAGCGCAGAACGGTCTTGCGCCCCTCGACCTGCTCGGTCTTCCCCTTGCCCAGGCTGAACGCGTACGCGTCGAACTCCTTCAAGTCGCACCCGTGAATCCAGTAGCCCGGCATGCGCGTGAACATCGGGTGGTCCTTGCAGGCGGGGTCGTCCGCCTGTTCGGCGTGCGCGAAGCAGGCGAACGTTGCAGCGAGCATCAGGGTCATCACGGTCGCGGCCAGTTTCACGGCGAGCCTCCTCGTCCTCATGGGTGAGTTCTCGGTTCGGGGTCCGCGGGGTCTTCTCGGACCGTTCGGGCGCGAGACGAGAACATCAGCGATCTCGCCCCGGCGGGGAGCAAGGTAGCATCTCGTACTGGCAACATCTCGTACAGGCGCAGCGCCGTCACCGGTCCGTTTCGGTTCGTGGCGCCACTTCGTGTCGTACTCGCCACGGTTGAACAGCAGCTCCGACCTGCCGTGCGCTTGTTCACGTGGGCCCGCGCGGCGCCCGCGCGAGGACGAGTGGTACTCCTGGTGTTGGACCCCGCATCGACGAATGCGGCGGCGGGGATCATGGGGTGCGGCCCGAAGCGGGCGCCTCCACCGGCTGCCGGCCGCGCCCGACGCCGGGGTCCGCCGCCCCCGTTTCGGGCTGACCGCAGACGCAGGGGGCCCCGCGGAGGGTTCGCCGTCCCAGCCCCTGTCCCAGCCCCTGTCCCAGCCCCTTCCCCCCGCGCGCGCCATGCCGCATCATGCGGAGGGTCCGGCCGCTGTCCACGCGCACCCCTCACGACCGAGAGGACACCTTTCCATGAAGCGCTACCTGACCGAGTTCATCGGGACGTTCTTCCTCGTACTCACGGTGTGCCTTACTGCGCCGACAGGAAACCCGCTCGCCCCACTCGCCATTGGGGCCTCGCTTATGATCATGGTGTACATGGGCGGACACATTTCGGGCGGACACTACAACCCGGCCGTCTCGCTGGCCGCCGCGATCCGCGGGGCGCTGCCGATGGGCCAGCTCGTGCCGTACTGGATCGTCCAGCTGCTCGGCGCGGTGGTCGCGGCGCTGGCGGCTCGCTACGCCCTGGGCAAGCCATTCGCCTGCGCCCCGGGTGCCGGGGTCGGCGCGGGGCAGGCGCTGCTGGTCGAGTTCCTGTTCACGTTCGCGCTCTGCCTCGTGGTGCTCAACGTGGCGACGGCGAAGAAGACCGAGGGGAACTCGTACTACGGCCTCGCCATCGGGTTCACGATCGTCGTTGCGGCCTTCTCGGGCGGCGGCATCTCGGGTGGCGCGTTCAATCCCGCCGTCGGGCTGGGGCCGATCCTGGTGAACGCGCTCACGGCGGGCGGCAGCTTCGCCGATCTCTGGCTCTACGTGGTCGGTCCGCTTCTCGGCGGCGTGGTGGCCGCGCTCGTCTTCAAGCTGCAGGAGGCCGGGGAGTAGAAGGCACTGCGCGCGGGGGCCACGGGGCCTGGATGCGCATCACAAGCCGCTGCCGACATGCCGTCGGCCCACGCTGGTTCATGGACGGAGAGCACGAATGAGCGACATCGCAATCACGGAACTCCTGAAACAACTCCATGGCGCGCTCGAGAACGCGCCTTCGATCGGTGAGAAGGACCGCGAGCTGCTCAGGCAGTTGTCGCTCGATATCCAGGGCCTGCTCACGCAGCCCGGCGAGGTTGCGAGCGCGAAGCACGAGTCCACGATTGCCGGTCTCCAGGATGCGATCGTCCGCTTCGAGGTCACTCACCCGGATATCACCGGCGTGCTGGCGGGCATGAGCAAGGCGCTCGCCGACATGGGGATCTGAAGCCCCCGAACGACTCGAAGTTCCCCGTCGTGCGCGTGCCTCTGCCTCGCACCGCGTCGAAGCGGCGCCCGCTTGCGACGGTGAGCCGCGCCTAACCCGCATTATTCATGAACCGCGAGCCGAGAGTGCGAGATGTGGGTCAGCCGCAAGAAGATCGGCCGGCCGCGCCGGAACCGTGTTGTCAACACGATGAGGA
>CAIXRL010000578.1 GCA_903921835.1 Candidatus Eiseniibacteriota bacterium
ACCCACATAGACGGTGTCCCCGGCCACGGCGAGCGCCCGGATCCAACCGGGCGTACCCTCGAAACCAACATCCGGATTCCAGGATTCCACGGTGCCGTCGGCGGGGTCGATCGCGGCCACGCTGTTGCGCGCCACGCCGCCGATCATCGAGAAGTGGCCGCCCGCATACACCCTGCCCGCCCCCACGGCCAGCGCGTAGACCGCTGCGTCGGTGTCAGCGCGCCAGTCGAGCACCTCGCCGGTGACCGCGTCAATGGCCGCGAAGTTCGCCCTTGCTGTTCCAGCCACAGCAGCGAACGAGCCGCCCACATAGAGCTGACGACCATTGAGAGCGAGCACCAACACCGGCCCGTCCACGTTCGGATTCCATGGGGCCACGGCGCCCCCCGGAAGGATGTGTGCCAGGTTGTGGCGTCTCATTCCACCGACCCCGGCGAAGTTGCCCCCGATGAACCAGCCCCCACCGCCATCCGGAACCACCGCCCTAACAGTTCCAGCAACCCGTGGATAGGGGACGGGATCGCCCGTCTGACGCTCGAGCAGCACGCCCCCGCCCGAGTTTGGCCCGACCGTGTTGAAGCTACCTCCAACGTAGAGCGTACTACCGGATCGGGTCACGGCATCCACATTCCCGTCTACGCCCCAGAGGGTGGAGTCAGTCCACTGTGCGGTCGCAGTGGCGCTCCAGAGGGGCAGCACGCAGGTTGCACATGCCGCCCCGAGCAGGCGCAGCCAATCTCGCCGGTTCATCCCATGCCCCATTTCACGACCCCGATCTCCCAGCACGTGGCAACGGCGGCGCTGATCGTCAAGCGCAGTCAGAGCCCCCGGCGTCGGCAGACATCGCTGCGCCGAGGCCGAGGGCGGCAAGATCCTCAGTTCAGTAGCAGCACGCGCGTCGTGTGCCTGCCTCCAGCGGTCGTCATGCTGGCGAAGTAGACGCCGCTCCCGGTGCGGGCACCGTCGGCGTTACGACCGTCCCAGACGAGGTCCGATTCGCCGCCACGCAACTCGCCGTCGATCAATGTTCTCACGCGGCGGCCCATTACATCGTAGACCGCCAGGAACACGCGAGCCCTGTCGGGCAACTCGATCCGGAAACCGACCCTGCCGCGCGCTGGCCGGGGACCGGTCAGCAGCAGCCGGGGCACGAGGATTGCCGCGCGAGGGCTCACTCCCGCCGTCAAGTTGTCGCAGTCGATGCTGAACAGGTACGGCGCGCTTGCCGAAAGCATCCGGCCGTAGACGATTCCTGGGTTTGCATCGTCGTAGCCGGCCAGATACTCGATGTCGTTCGCGGCGCTGATCTGCAAGTACTCGCTGGCATGCCAGAAGTAGAACCACCCCGCCTGGGCCGGGGGGACGAGCGACCAGAGTATCTGCGCGGCTGACCAGCGGGCTCCTGACGAGACCGTGTCCGTGGGGCTGTAGGCGTTCGACTCAGCCCAGACCAGGTTGGAGCCGACGGTGAAGTTGCCGGCAACGGTGTAAAGGAGCCACCACTTGCCGTCGCGGAAGAAGGCGTGCGGGGACTCGACTGCGGTGGCGGTATCCGATGGCGCCGGGTACGACGTGTTCCACAGC
>CAIXRL010000579.1 GCA_903921835.1 Candidatus Eiseniibacteriota bacterium
GGGAGAGCTCCCGGTGCCGTAGTCGACCTTTGCGCCGAACGTGCCGTTGCCGTTGCCCAGCAGCACCGACACCGTGTTGGAGCTGGAGCTGGAGTTCGCCACCGCAAGGTCAGGCTTCCCGTCCCCGTTCACGTCCCCGATCGCCACGGAGAAGGGATAGCTCCCGGTATCAAATGGAAGAAACGACGCGGTGAAGAGAGGATCGGCGGCGGCGGCGCTTCGAGGGAGCATGCTGGTGACACTCACCACCAAGAGCGCGCGCAACAACAAGACCAAGGCACGGCGGACAAACTCACACCGATCTGATGTCGAGGAATCCGAGCGAAACACAGGCGGCCTGCGCTGCCGCTGTGGGGATTGACTTCCGCGACGGGAGCGGCTGCCCAAACGCGAAACGTGCAATGGATCTGGCGGTCAAGAAGCAAGGCCCGGCTCGATTGTGACACCGGCTCGGCCCTGCCCCATGCGCGGCAAGTTTAGCACCTTCTCGTAGGACAGTCGACCACCGCAACATCGTCGCAGCCGTTTCGGAAGTCGCCGCCCTCGGTGATGGCCAACTGATTGCGGGAGCGCGCCGGACCCCGTTTCGGGGAGGGGCTGCGCGGCGACGCTAATTTCGCAGGGTCCTGGCGCGGGGCCAGACCATGGTCGTGCACGCCCGGGTCACGAACTGCCCCGGATCCATGGAGCGAGAGGTCGACGTGCAGGAGTAGCGAGGGCGGGCGGGCGCAGTTGCGCCGTCAGCCCGAGTCGCAGGGCACGGCCGTGGCGAGGCTGAGACGGAACGCTCGCACAAGCTCGATGGCCGCGCGCGGCCGGTGGCTGCCGCGGTGCAGGTAGCGCAAGCGGTAGAGCCGCTCCAAGGTGAGCGCGAACATCACCAGCAGCCAGCCGATCAGCAGGCTGGCCGGATGATGGTGGTGAACGTGCTCCAGATCGTGGCCGTTCTTGGCGACATTGAAGCCCTGGTTCTCGATCTCCCAGCGGCTCTTGGCGACGCCGAACAGTGCGCGCGAGCCGATCTGTGCGGTGGGCCAGTCGGTCAGCCAGTAGGCCTCGAAGATCCGGCCATCGGGCTTGTACTGGCGGTAACGCAGCACCCGGACGGTGACCCAGTTCAGGCTTTCCCACGGATCGAAGCCGTCGGCGTCCCAGATCTCGACGCGGTCCGCGCCCACCTGGAAAGTCTGCTGGGGCGGCTGGGCCTCGAAGTGCTGACGGGCGGTGTTCGCCAGCGTTGGCAGGTTGTCCTTCAGGCGCGCGACGACGTGCAGCCCGTGCGCGCGAACCCGATGGAGGAACGGGGCATTGGCGTACGCACCATCGACCACCACATAGTCGGCAAAGCGTCGGCCCAACGTCCCCACGGCTCGCTCCAGCAGCCGCTCGCTGGCGCGCAGTTCACTGTCGCCGGGTCCGTAGGGCTCGACATCGAACGGCAGCGTGAGCCCGGTGCCGACCACGCTGATCAGGCTCAGGTGATGGGTATGACCGAGCACGGCGCCGGCCGTGTTGGTGATCGGATGGCAGAGCAGGCAGTGCCACGCTGCACTGCCACCGGTGCCGGTGCCGTCGAGCGCCAGGCCGATCCAGCGCGAGGCCTCGAACGCCTTGTTCCGCTTGGCCCCGCGCACGACGGTGACCACAGCCTGGCGCATGGGTCCCGGCGCCAGGCGCTCGGTGAAGTAGCCCAGCGCGTCATCCCCGAACGGCCGCGCCACGCCCATGGCCCTGCGCGCAGCGGAATGCACCAGTGCCTCGATCGCATGATGGCTGCTCTCGCGCAGCACCTGCCCCAGCAGCAGCGACCCGAGCAGGTCGCGGGCGGGGATCTGCGGCCGCACCCGACCGTCCCCGGGGTATTCCAGGTAGTCCCCGAGAACATGCACGACATAGCGCCGGAACCGTCCCAGCGCCGAGAGCTTCACCGCGGGCGCTGCTTGCGCCACAGCACCAGTAGTTCGGCGTTGGCGGCGAACACCTCCGCCACCGCGTCCTTGTAGGCGCGTCCCGCGGCGACCCGCAGCCGCACCTCCTCCACCCAGTCCCTGGGGATGTGCTCCACGCGCTTCTTGCCCCCGGCCATGTACGTCAACACCCAGACCGCGTGCCCCTGGTCGCTCGCGCAGTGGCAGTTCGGCTTGCCGCAACGCCGATGCGTCTCCACCAGCGACCCCGGCAGCGGGTCGCCGGGCATGCGGAACTGGGCGAGCAACTCGGCGCGCCGCTGCCGCAATCGCGCGGCTTGTGGTCCTTTCGGTGCGATCTTCATCTTACACCTATAATACTGACAGTGTTGATGAAAAGCAAGCACCGTCTGCGAACGCGAAAATAGCCCCCCCCCCGCGTGAGCCGCCGGACAGGCCCGGCGACTCACGGGCTCAACGGCTTACAAGCGGGAGGCTCGTCGGGCTTCCGAAACGGCTGACATCGTCGTCCTTGCTGCGGGGCACCGCGGGCTCCCCGGCCTCAGGATTCACCTCGACCTGCGCACGCACTCGGTTCCGCCCCGAGGTCCGCTCGACCAGCGCGAGGTCGACCCACTCGACGAGCCAGGCCCTGACGCCGAACGGCCCGGAGACCGTGCAGGACACGCCTGCGTGCCTCCATCACGCCATCTTGTCCGAAAACCGCGGGCCCGCTCCGCTACCCGCCGCTCCCGCAGTCCAGCCCGCCCCACCGGCACTGCCGGCGCGCGAAGCCCAGCTTGCCGGCCATCCTCTCTGCGGTCAGCTCCGCGAGCGGCCGCAGGTTCTCGACGTCGGCGCGCGCGTACTCGAGCAGCAGCTCGAGCGACCGCTGGTTCCCAGCGCGGTACTCGCTCCACCACACCACCGCCTGGAACCCGTCCACGTCACGCAGGTGCGATGCGCGCGTGATGCCCGCTTCACCTTCGATGCGCTTCAACCCGCCCGCGAAGCCGAGGCGCTTGAGCGGGAAGCGCAGGTCGATGTGCGCCCCGGGCGCCCAGCCGCGGAACGTGCTCGCCAGGAACGGCAGGTCGAAGCACGCCCCGTTGAAGGTCACGACCAGCGGGAACGCGGCCACCGCCGCGGGGAAGTCCTCGAGGTCCCTGCCGCGCACGAACGTGCGGGTCGTGCCGCCCGCGTGCATGGCCACGACCGTCACCTGGTCGCCGTCACGGCTCAGCCCCGTGGTCTCGATGTCCACGTAGGCCGCCAGGTCGGCGAACTCTTCGAACATCCGCCAGCTCTCGCTGCGCGGAAGCGTCCGGGCGAAGAACGCCGGCTCCCTGCGCTCGAGAGCGGACCGCGACGAGGCGAGCGTCTCCGCGATCGCGTCGTAGCGCGCTCCCGGCAGCGCACCGCTCGCATGGCGGGGCAGGAAATCGTCCCAGGTGCCGATCCCGTCCCGCCACAGTGCGGACTCCAGCGCCGGGCCGACGCCCCGGGTGTGCAGGAATGTGTGCTGCAGCATGCTCGCGCTCCTCCGGCTCCACGGCGCCTGCCCCTGAACCACAATGGCGGGCGGGACCGAAGTCCCGCCCGCCACCGGTCACTGCCGAGTCGCGTGGACTACTCGTCCACGACGACGTCGTCGTCCTTGCTGCGGGGAACGGCGGGTTCCTCGACGGGAGGATTGGCCGCGATGTTCGCACGCACCTGGTTCCGCTTCGAGGTCCACTCGGCCAGCGCGATGTCGTCCTGCTCGACGAGCCAGGCCTTGACGCTGAGGATGAGCCGGTGGTTCGGCACGTCCACGCGCGTCACCTTCATCGTGAGCGACTCGCCGACCTCGAACGCGTCGTTCGGACGCTTGAGATCGTCGAGGCCCAGCTGCGAGAGCGGAATGAAGCCCTCGATGCCGTCGCCGAGGTCCACGATCGCGCCGCGGTCGAACAGGCGGTTGACCGTGCCGGTCAGCTCCATGTTCGCCGGGAAGCGGTCCGCCAGCAGCGGCCACGGATCCTCGGACACCTGCTTGAGGCCCAGGCTGATGCGGCGGTGCTCCTTGTCGATCGACAGCACGACAACCTCGACCGCGTCACCCTTCTTGAGCACTTCGCTCGGGTGCGCGACGCGCTTCGTCCACGACATGTCGGAGACGTGCACGAGGCCGTCGATGCCTTCCTCGAGCTCCACGAACGCTCCGAAGTTGGTCAGGTTGCGGACCTTCCCCTTCACGCGCATGCCCGGGGGGTACTTCATGTCGAGCGTGAGCCACGGATCCGGCTCGACCTGCTTGAGACCGAGCGAGATCTTCTCGTTGGCCTTGTCCACCTTGAGCACCACCGCCTCGATGAAGTCGCCGATGTTCACGACCTTCGAGGGGTGCCGCACGTGACGCGTCCACGACATCTCGGACACGTGGATGAGGCCCTCGATGCCCTTCTCGAGCTCGATGAATGCGCCGTAGTCTGTGATCGAGACCACCTTACCCTTGATGCGGTCGCCGACCTTGTACTTCTCCTCGACGCCTTCCCACGGATACGCCTCGAGCTGCTTGAGGCCTAGCGAGATGCGCTCCTTCTCCGGGTCGAAGTTGAGGACCTTCACGCGCACCTTGTCGCCGATCTTGACGAGCTCGGACGGGTGCTGGACGCGGCCCCACGACATGTCGGTGATGTGGAGCAGGCCGTCGATGCCGCCGAGGTCCACGAACGCACCGAAGTCGGTGATGTTCTTGACCTGTCCCTCGCGGATCTGGTCCTTCGCGAGGTCCTTGAGGATCGTGGCCTTCATGCGATCGCGTTCCTCTTCGAGGACCGCGCGGCGCGACACCACGATGTTCCGGCGACGCTTGTTCAGCTTGATGATCTTGACGGCCACTGCCTGGCCGAGGAGGGCGTCCACGTTCTGGACCTGACGAAGCGCGATCTGCGAGCCGGGCAGGAACGCCTCGACCCCGTACAGATCGACCACCACGCCGCCCTTGATCTTCCGGATGAGCTTGCCCTCGACCACCTGGCCGTTGTCGTGGGCTTCCTTCACCCGGTCCCACACACGCACGAAGTCGGCGCGCTGCTTGGAGAGGACGACGAGACCGTCCTGGTTCTCCATCTTCTCGAGGAACACCTCGAGAATGTCCCCGACCTTGATGCTCGAAGGATCCGGGAACTCGCTGAGCGAGATGATGCCCTCGCTCTTGAAGCCTACGTCGACGAGAACGTCCTTCTCGTCAATGGCCAGCACCGTCCCGCGCACGATCTCGCCTTCGCCGATCGCGCGCATGGATTCTTCGTACTCCCCGAACAACGCCTGGCGCTGTTCGAGTGTGAGTTCCTCTTCGTCGTCGTAGTTGATCGGGACGAGGGGAAGAGCGGGCGCCCGCCGGGTCTGCGTTGCGGGGTTGGGGTGGTTCTCCGTGGTTTCCAGCATTTGGATTGAAGCCTCCTGCGATATTTGGAATATGGGAACGGCTCACGCCGTTCCGCGTGGTGCCTTGTTTGGATGCGACGCCTTCAGCGCCGCGATGTCCCGCATGACGCCGTCCGCAACGCCCTGGTACAACGCCCGGCCCGGCGGCTCCGCCACCAGGTCACCCGCCAGCTCCTGCCACGTGCGCGCCGGGCCAAAGGACACGCTCAGCTTCACGCGACGCAAGAACCATTGATTCGGCCGGTCGCTGCCGGAGATGAAGCACGGAACGACTTTCGCGTTCCCGCCCACCGCCAGCATGCCCACACCGGGGCGCGCCGGATGCAACTCGCCGTCGCGCATCCTGCTCCCTTCCGGGAACATGATCAGCGCGGCGCCGGACTTCAAGACCTCGATGGCACGCGCAAGCCCGCTCAGGTCGGCCTTGCCACGCCGGATCGGAATGGCGTGAAATGCCGTGATGAGTGGACCCAGCAGCGGCTGGCGGAACAGCTCCTCCTTGGCGAGGTAATGCAGTACGCGAACCGCGGCGGTGCCGATGAGCGGCGGGTCCATGTAGGAGATGTGGTTCGAGGCGACGATGAGTCCGCCGGTGCGCGGGACATGCTCCCGCCCCCGAACCTCCCAACC
>CAIXRL010000580.1 GCA_903921835.1 Candidatus Eiseniibacteriota bacterium
GTTGCCGCGGTTGGTGTAGTCCTCGGGGTTGGCGGAGAACACCATCGCCACGTCGAGCGGAATACGCACCGGGAAGCCGCGGATCTGGAAGTCCTTCTCCTCGAGGATGTTCAGCAGCCCGACCTGGATGCGCGGCTGCAGGTCGGGCAGCTCGTTGATCGCGAAGATGCCGCGATTGCTGCGCGCGATGATCCCGTAGTGAATGACGCGCTCGTCGGAGTAGTCGAGCTTGAGCGTCGCCGCCTTGATGGGATCGATGTCGCCGATCAGGTCCGCGATGGTCACGTCGGGCGTCGCGAGCTTCTCCTGGTAGCGCGTGTCGCGGTGCAGCCATTCGAGCGGCGTGGCGTCGCACTGCTCCTCGAGCTGCTGGCGCGCGAAGTGCGTGAGCGGGTGAAAGGGATCGCTGTGCAGCGGGCAACCCGCGATCGCGGGGATCCACTCATCGAGAAAGCGCGGCAGCGAGCGCAGCAGCCGGGTCTTGGCCTGGCCGCGCAGTCCGAGCAGGATGAAGTCGTGTCGCGAGAGCAGCGCGTTGACGATCTGCGGCTCCACCGTCTGCTCGTAGCCCATGACGCCGGGGAAGAGCGGTCCGCCGGCACGGAGGTGCGCGATGACGTTCTCGCGCAGCTCGTCCTTCACCGAGCGGGAGCGGTAGCCGGACGACTTGAGTTCGCCAAGGGTGCGGGGACGGGACATGCGGATCTCCGGAAGATTCGTTTCGAGGTGAGGCCGGCGCAGCGCCCCGGGCACGGGCGGGAGCGCTCACCGGCGCGCGACACCCGCCGCGGGCGGTCACCGGGTTCGATGCGCGGAATCCCCGGGCGTTGCACTCCTGGTCAGGATACTCCCGAACACGCCGGGAGCCATGCGCGGGAGTTCGCGAGGGTGCGACTTCACATCCCGCCCCCTCTCCGGGTACCCTGCTGCTCATGAACGTCCTGATCGTGCACGCACACCCTGAGGCGCGTTCGTTCGCGAGCGCGCTCAAGGACGCGGCGGCCGCGGAGTTGCGCTCGCTGGGCCACGAGGTCCGCGTCACCGACCTTTACGCCATGGGCTTCGACCCGCGCCTGACGCGCGCCGACTTCCTCGAGACCGCGGATCCGGCGTACTTCAAGCCGCAGCGCGAGCAGCTGCACGCGAGCGAGCACGACTCGTTCGCGCCCGACGTGCAGGCCCAGCTGGACGACCTCGCGTGGGCGCAGCTGGTGATCTTCACGTTCCCGCTGTGGTGGTTCTCGCTGCCCGCGATCCTCAAGGGCTGGGTGGACCGCGTGTTCGTCATGGGCCGGGTCTACGGCGGCGGCAAGGTGCACGAGACCGGCGGCATGCGCGGGAAACGGGCGATGCTCTGCCTGACCACCGGCGGCCCGGGGTCCAGCTACTCGAGCGATGGCCGCAACGGCGCGCTCGGCGCGCTGCTCTCGCACGTGCAGTGGGGCATGCTCCACTTCGCCGGCTTCGACGTACTCGCGCCGTTCGTCGTCTGGGGCCCCGCGCGCGCGAGCAGCGAGGACCTGGCGGCGACGCTGACCGTGTGGCGCGAGCGGCTGCGCGCGATCGAGCACGAGGCGCCCGTGGCGGTCGAGCCGCTCGGCGGCTGACGGCGCGGACGAGGCCGAAGAGACGCCCCGGTGACGGATGCCGCGAGCGGCCTTTCCACCCCGACCGCGGCATCCGCAAGCATGAAGTGGACACCCACTCGCGGCGGGGTGCGGCTGGGATTAGGGCCCGCGCAATAGTGACCTGTACGAGTCATTCACGGTCGCGGTGAGATTGTGTGGTTCCATTCGCGTGAAAGGTGTGGGGTTTGATCCGGAGACGCGCGAGCCCGGCGTCGGGGACCTTGACCGCGGTCTCATTGTGCTTCCGGTCGAGGGCGGCGCGGACGATCAGGCCGGTGCGGATCGTGGTGCTGGCGATGAGACTCACGATCGCCTGATGACGCACCAGGGGCCGGCCTCGCCAAGTGTGCGTGATGAAGCTGAACAACCGAGCTCGATCTTGGTCCATTGCTGGTGCCGGGTGGAAAGTAGCAGACGGTGAGCCGCAATCCCGACGAGTCGGCCAGCTTCTGCAGCATGAGCCGCAAGAGCCGCGACCGAGGGCTGTTGCTTCTGCCGCCGTCCGCGGCGATCAGCAGATCGGTGGCCCGCGGAAGGCGCCGGCAGCCCATGGCCGTCCACCAGCGGCGGATGCTGTTGGTCGCGAACTGTGCCGTGTCGTGGTCGATCCCCACGTCTCGAACAGGCCGCCCAGCGCCAGCACCCGCTCCCGAATACCCTTTCGGCGTCACGCAGGTCGGCCTTGTCCGCGTGCAGGTCCGTCAGGCCGCACGCACGATCGCTTTGGCCTCAGCCGCGGCGCGGGCGCGGACCTGCTCGATCACGTCTGCCAGGACTGGGGCGCTCATCGGCGACCCGTGCGCGCGCGGGGAAGGAGTCAGTTGGCGCAGGACGTCGCGGTTGACCTCCGAGAGGTGCTCGAGCACCGCCAGCAACTGCCGGTGGTTCCTCGCCCACTGGCGTGCGGTGCCCTGGACCTCGGCGGAAGGATAGATCAGGCGCGTCCGGCCGCTCTGCTTGCAGGACAGGTAGGTGGCCGGGTGGCGCTCTCCGGACCCAACCGCGCACAGCGTTCGCGTGTGCACGGGCGGTGGAGCACCACCACGGAGCCGGGCACGAAGTCCAGCTGGTTGACGAGTTCGCGCCACAACTGGAATCGCTGAACGCAGAGCAGATCGAGCCGCGCTCGGGGCTTGGGCAAGGGCACCTCTTTGGTATGCATGCCACCGGGCATACATTCTCTGAAGTTCCCGCGCTCCTCCACGGAAGACCCACCTGCATCCGGCAGCCGCACCCTCGCAGCGGTTGTCATGGCGGGAAGCGGTCGGTAGAGTGTCGCCTCATGACCTCGCTAAATGCATCATCGCGTGCCCGGCGCCCTCCCGATGCATGGACAAGACTGTCGCGGGCAGCCCTGCTGTGGGGCTTCGCGGTCACGCTGATGCGCGCCCTGAGAGCGCCGAACGACTGGGCGATGGCACACTGGCTGATCAGCTATCAGTTCGGCCCGCTGAAGCGCGCGCTTCCAGGCACGCTGCTCCACCCACTACTCGCCACGCCTTTCGGTTCCGCGCACACCGAGCAGATCATCGTGGTGGTCTGCTCCATGATCCTCGCGTTGTTCTGCGTAGTGTATCTCCGCCTCGTGTTCTCCGTGCTGGGCGACTCCGGGTGGAGCGCCGAGAGCGTACTGCTGGGAGCCGCACTCGCGACCTCTCCCGTTGTGGTGATGGCGGGCCACGTGAACGGATACTTCGACGAGGCGTTCTTCCTGCTGACGTGGTGGGCGATCCATCTCGTGTTCTTGGACCGGCGTTGGGCCGGCGCACTGGCGCTCTCCGCCGCTCTGCTCATGCACGAGAGCGTGTTCGTCATCGGGGTGCCATTGGCACTGCTCGCCATCTGGCTCTCGACGCCCCGCGAAACGGACGGCGCGCGGGCGCGGGCCGGCAGCCTGATGCCGCCGCTGCGGCGGATGCTTCCGCTACTGCTCCCCGTCGCGGTGTTCGGCGCCCTGGTCCTTCACCAGAGATCGATCCAGAACCCCATCGCGACACGGGAGGCACTGACCGAATACCTGGCCCGCTTCTCCTTCATCGGGCACGACCGCGACAAGCGGGTACCCAAGGCCCTCACGACCGCATTCGGCGACTACGTCCAGACGCAGGGGCCGCGCTTCTGGCTTCGATTCCTGCGCCGGCGCTATTGCGTCGAGATCCTTCCCGGCGTCGCGCTGTGCCTGGCGTTCGCCGCGCGCTGGCTGCGCGGACAGCGATCCCGTGCGTGGGTGATGGCGGCCGGGACGGTGACCTCGCTGATTCCGCTCAGCCTGCTGGCGATTGCGCTGGATACGTCCAGAATTTGGACCTATACGCTGGTCACCGCCACGACGTTTGTGTGGATCGTGTCCCGCACGTTCCACGCGCCCGAGCCACGCGCGAGGGACTCCGCCTTGTTCCGCTGGGCATGTGTCGCGGTGGTGGGGATCAACATGCTGACCACGGTCGAGTTGATGGACTTAGCCGTCGAGCGATACTCGGCCGGAATGCGCATGCTTCTCTATGTCCCCGTCGTGGCGTTCGTGATCTTCGTGCTTCTCGCTCGTCGCGCGCCCACGGATGCCGCCCCGACGGCGTGAATCCGTGCGGCGGGCCCGGCCAGGCGGTCCCGCGTCCGCGGCTCCTGCGCGATCCCGGGAAGCCGATGCCACTGCGGATTCCACGCCACGCACACCAGATCGGGCGCTCGCGAGCTTCGGTGGGCCACCGAGAGGAGACACCGCGCACCAGAAAGCGGGGTTCGGGGGAGGCCCCGCCGGGGTGGCCGGCGCGTGCGGCGAGGAGACGAGCCCGCCGTTGGCACCCTCTCCGGACGCCTGCGCGCGACGGTCGAGCGGCTGTCGCTCCGGCTCGAGGGACTTGACGGGCTCGTCCATTCGGCCTCGGTCACGGTGTTCACGATGGCCGAAATGCGCACGGCGAGCATCGCCGTGGCACTGCCTCCGTGCCGCGGCCGCACGGTGCAGGAGCCATGGCGCGCCGCGAACCCGGCGCTGCTCGAAGCCAAGCACCGGCAAGAGAGCGGGCGTTGTTCCCGGTGGCGGAGGAGTGAACTTCACCGAACCATTCGGGGTTCCGGCGGAAGCCTGTCACTCGACGCGCCAAATCACGAAGTGAGTCGGCTGAGGATCGCCCCACCGACTTCGATAGACCTCGTTCCGCTCGGCGAGAGGGAAGGTCCCCCCCTGGGGATCTCTCGGCAGTCGGAAGGCAATCGCGCCGTAGCCTGCGGTGTCCGCCTTCGGCCAGTTGTAGCTCATCGCGGGCTGGGCGATGTACTGCAACCCCTGGTCGCGGATGTAGACCGCCAGTTCCCCGCGCTTCAGGTAGGACTGGTACACGTAGTTGTTGATGATCCCGTCGAGATTCGTGACACGACGCTCGGAGAAGTAGGCAAACGCACCCGAGTCCTTCATCCCGAACCGTGCATTGCCGGGCAGGTGGTCCCTAGCCCAAAGCGCCGCACGGTAGCTCGCCACGGTGAAACCCTCCACCTCCTTGCCCCGGAACTTCCATAGAACTTCGGCAGGCGCAAGCAAGAGCACCGCCAGACTCGCGGCCGCGAACCACCGTGCTGCGGTCGGGCGGACGGCGAAGGACCGCTCCACGAGGATCGCCCACTGGGCCAGGACGAAGAGGAACGGCACGGCATAGAACGCGAAGTGCCATTGGAACACGCCCCAATGCATCGCGAACAATGTGTACGCCGCGTGCAGGAGTGCACCCACCGCGAGAACGACCATCAGCGCTTCGTTCCGCTTTTGCGGGCCACCCAACGACGCGCCAGGGCGGAGGAGCCCGAAGAACGCTCCGATTCCCCCGGCGGCGATGACCACGAGCAACACGCGGGTCGGCGATCCGAAGAAGGACGGCGAAAACGTGAGCCGAGACAAAGAGGACTTGAGCATCCCGCTGATGGGCATCAGGTGGCCGAATGCGAGGACATTCCAGGCGAGGTAGGGGACCGAGAGCGCCAGCACCGGAATCATCGTCGGCAGCATCCAGCCGAGATCCCAGGTCGCTCGGCCTGTCCGCGCAGCCCCGCGCGTGTGCAACAGCGCGGCGACCACGAACCAGGCCGCGATCACGAAAACGCTGTCCGTTCGCGCCAGAAACAGCAGGCCGAGCAGGATGCCAGCCGTCACGCGGTGGCGGAGCGCCGAATCGGCAGACAGCACGTCGTATCTCGTGGCTAGGCTGAGGAGCGCCATGCCCAGCACGATGACCAGGCCCGACTCCAGTCCGTTCAGTTGCCGCTGTGGCAGAAGGATCAGGGCGACGCCCGTGATGAACGCGACGCTTGCCCTCCCGCCCCACGAGCGGACGAGCCGGCGAATCATGAACAACGCCGGCAGGAGGCAGCCCAAAGCCTGGAAGGTCAGCACGATCCGGAGGCAGCGGACGCGGTCGTCCCCCGCCAGGGCGTAGATCGGAACCAGGACGGCCATCCACAGGGGGTGGAATCCGTTCGTGGGGTTGATCCCGTCGAAGGTGCAACCGTGACCATGCGCGAGATTGATCGCGGTGTTGAGGTAGTAGAACGAGTCGTCCTTGGTGAACCGGACGATCAGGGGTTCGATCGGAAGGCGCCAGATCACCCACACGAGGATCGTGAGGGTCACCAAGATCACCGCGAGAGATGCTGCTCTCATCTATGGGTCTTCCTCTCCTGAGATAGCGCGCGCGACCGAGGGTCAATCAAATCGATTCCGCCCTCAGTTGCACATCCTCAACCTTGTGACAGGGAGTGTGCCGCCAGGCTCGGCAGGCCTGGTTGGATTGAGATCGCCGCGTCCGTGGCAATGACGCGACGACGCATCAGGCGACCAACGTGAGGCGGCGCGTTGAATCCAGGGGCCGAGAAGACCTCGAGCCAGAGCACCCCGACGCTCCCTCGCACGCCCTCAGCGTCACTATGATTGAAGCTCTCAGGAGTTTGCAAGCGTACCCCCTCTCCACATGCTGGCGACAGCCCGCGTCTCGCGCCTGCGTCTCGCGCCCCGCCCGGGAGTCTCGAAAGTCGCCGCCGGGGGTGATGATCAACGGACCGCTGGAGCGCGTCCGAGCTCGTCCCGGGAAGGGGCTGCGCGGGGGCGGCTGGCCCCAATGCCGGCAAGTTGGCGAGCCCATTTCCTGCAAGCGCCCGTGTTCTCTGCCGACTATCCGAGCTGATGCTGAATCGCTGAAGACCATATAGTCTCCGCACCCTCATGCTCCGCACCCCCTCCCTGCTCACGGAATGCCGCGCCCTGCAGAGTGCGCTCTCCGCGCATCCGACCCTGGATGCCCTCGAATCCGCCGCAGACTGGCCCGCGCTGCGCGGGCGGCTGGAGGCGCTGCTGGGCGCCGTGCGCCGGATCGAGCCCGCGCGCCCCGTCGCGGCGTCCGCCACCGCGGACCCCGTGCGAGTGGTCCAGTGGAACATCGAGCACGGCAACTGGTGCGAGCAGGTCGAGCTGGCGCTGCGCGAACACACGGCCCTCGCGGGCGCGGACGTCCTCACGCTCGACGAGGTCGACCTGGGCTGCGCGCGCGCGGGCAACCGCGACGTGGCGACCGACCTCGCGCAGGCGCTCGGCCTGCACTCTGCATGGGCGCCGCTGTTCCTGGAGACGACCGCCGGCCGCGACGACGACGCGCACATGGCGGCGGGCCGCGGGAACGAGGAGGGACTGTTCGGCGTCGCCGTGATGTCGCGCTGGCCCATCGGCGAGGCTCGCATCGTGGAGCTGCCAAGCCCGCGCACCCTGCAGTTCGAGCGCGAGCGCATGTACGGCCGGCACGCGGCGCTGGTGGCCGAGGTGCTGCGACCCGGCGCTCCCTTCGTCGCGGTGGCCGCGCACCTCGAGGTGCACCGCACGCGGGCGCACCGGACGGCGCAGGTGCGGACGCTCGTGGACGCGCTCGCGCACGAGAAGCGTCCCATCGTGCTCGCGGGCGACTTCAACACGCACACGTTCGATCGCGGGCTGTGGCACTCGGCGCTGCACGGCGCCTCGGCGCTGCTGCTCGCGCCGGGGCCGCTGCTGCGGCGACGGCTCCTGCGGCCCGACCGCGGACCTGCGCGCGAGGGACTGTTCGACGAGCTGCGTCGCGGAGGTTTCGAGTGGGAGCCCTTCGGGGACTGCGCGCCGACGCTGCAGTTGCGCTACGACCGGCTCCCGGAGCTGCAGGTGCTGCCGGGTGCGCTGCACGGGCTCGCCGAACGCACGGTGGGCTGGGCGGTGAGCCGCGGCGCGCTGCGCCTGGATTGGATCTGCGGCCGCGGCTGGCGGGGCGGATCGGGACACACGGTACGCAGCCTGGACGGCCCCGGCCGGGCCTCCGACCACGCGCCGATCGTCGCCGAGTTGTACGGTTGAGCGAAACGCACCGCGTCTGCCACTCTCCCATGGAGAGCACATGCCCGGCTATGCCGTCGAAACGCAGGACCTGACGCGCACCTTCGGCGCGCAGACCGCCGTGGACCACCTCACGCTGCGCGTGCCCGAAGGTTCGTTCTACGGCTTCCTCGGGCCCAACGGCGCCGGCAAGTCCACGACGATCAACATCCTCACCGGCCTGCTCGCGCCCACGTCGGGCCGCGCGAGCGTGCTGGGCTACGACGTCGTCTCGCAGGATCTCGAGGTCAAGCGGCGCATCGGGGTCGTGCCCGACGGACTGGCCCTCTTCGATCGCCTGACGGGCACCGAGCACCTGCGCTTCGTCGGCGAGATCCAGGGGCTCGCGCCGGCGGTCGCCCGCCAGCGCGCCGGCGAACTGCTCGAGGCCATGGACCTCGGCGCCTCGGCCGCGAAGCCCGTTTCCGGCTACTCGCACGGCATGCGCAAGAAGCTCGCGCTGTCGTGCTCGCTCATTCACGACCCGCGCGTGCTGTTCCTGGACGAGCCATTCGAGGGCATCGACGCCATCGCCACGAGCGAGATCCGCGAGCTGCTCCAGCGGCTGGTCGAACGGCGCAAGGTCACCGTGTTCCTCACCTCGCACGTGCTCGAGGTGGTCGAGCGGCTGTGCACGCACGTCGGCATCATCGCCGGCGGGCGGCTCGTCGCCGAGGGAACATTGGACGAGCTGCGCGCCGGCCCCGGAGGGACCACGCGCACGCTCGAGGAACTGTTCCTCGACAAGGTCGGCGCGCCGCGGGGAGACGCGAGCGCGGGGCTGGGCTGGCTCGCCGAGGGCGGCACGTCCGCATGAAGACGCTGCGACTCCTGCTGTGGCTGCGCTGGAAGCTGTTCCTGCGCTCGACGTCCACCGGCAACCGCATCGCGGGCGCCGCGTTCACGCTCCTGCTGCTGCTGGCGTTCTCGCCCGTGTGGTTCGGCGGCGCGATGGCCGCCTACGCCGGCGTGCGTCACGCGGGCGCGGCGGTGATCCCGATCGCGTTCGGGGTCTGCCAGCTGGCGTGGCTCTCGATGGGCATCCTCTCGGGCGCGCTGGGGCGCTCGTTCGATCTCGACAAGTTCCTGCGCTACCCGGTCCGCCCGCGAAGCGTGTTCGCGATCAACGTGCTGGCATCGCTGCTCGGGCCCGTGCCGCTCATGACCCTGCCCACGCTCGTCGCCGTCACGATCGCGGCCGGGCAGAGCGCGGGGTTCGGTGCCGCGCTCGGCGTGGGCGCTGCGGGCGCGTGTCTCCTGCTCGTGACCGCGGCGCTGCTGCAGGTTCTGCTCGCGCTGCTCGACGAGGTGCTGCGGCGCGAGAGCGCGCGTTTCGCGGCCACGGTGTTCATGGCCGTGTTCTTCGTGGGTCTGCAGTTCGGCACGCGGATCGCGACGCGCTACGTGGCCGAGCACGCCGTGCTGCGCTTCGCCCACCACGAGATCACCGGCCAGCAGGCGATCGCGCTCGCGGGCACGTTCCTCGGCCGCATCCCGACGGTCGCAGCGCCGGCGCTGGCCGCGACGGGCGCGCTCGCGGGCGCACCACTGAGCGCGCTGCTCGGGCTGCTCGCCTGCGCGGCGCTGCTCGCCGCCAGCGTGCTGCCCGGCGCCGCACTGATGCGACACACGGTGCGCGGGGGCAGCGACGGCGGCGGCTCGACGCGGGCCAGGTCGTCGCGCGACAGGGGCGCCGGCAGCTTCGCGTTCGGCGGCGGAGTGCTGCCGCGCGGGGCCGGAGTCGTGCTGCGCTACGAACTGCTGCTCACGCTGCGCCACCCGCAGCGGCTCATGTCGCTGCTCGTCGCACCGCTCGTGGGCGTGGTGTTCTTCTTCAACGGTCACGGCCGCGCCAACGTCGGCGCGGCCTTCGTGCTGGTGATGCTGGCATCGTCCGTCAGCTCGGCGAGCCTGCTGCTCTTCGCGTACGACGGCCCCGGGGTGCGATCGTTCTTCCTTCTGCCGGTCGCACCGCGCGACGTGCTGCTCGCGAAGAACCTGGAACAGCTGATCCGGCTCCTCGCGCAGTTTCTGCTGGCGTTCATCGCGCTCTCCTTCCTCACCACCGGCATCTGGTCGCCGCTGCTCTTCACCGCGCTGCTTGCGGACGTGGCGATCATCCTGTGCGCGCTCGCCGGCGGCACGGCGGTGTCCATGCGCCACCCCGTGCGGGCGCGGCGTCGTGGCCTGACGGGGCGTGGCGGCAGCAGCTGGGAGGGCGCGGCCATCTCGTTCGGCGTGTTCGCCGCGGCGGCGGCGGTCGGCGCGCTCGTCTGGGGCGTGCGCCGGCTCGCGGGCCCCGGCTGGGAGGACGTCGCGGGCCTCGTCGTCGCGTCCGTGACGCTGGGCGTGGGCGCCGCCATCTGGTGGCGCTCGCTCGACATCAACGCCGGCGTCCTCGTCGATTGCCGCGAGAAGATGATCGAGGCGCTGGCGCGTACGAGCGAGGACTGACGCGGCCTGCCGCCGCGGATGAACGTGGAGCCGGCGGGCGCGCGGCTGCGGCAGCGCAACGATTGGACCCCGCCTGCTGCGGAGAGTCTCCCGACCGGCGCCGGGATGATCGCGGCGCAGCTCGCGCCGCTCGCGGGGACGCCGGCGAGTGTGGAGAGCAACCCGCTGCCCGCCCGCGCCGCGCGGCCCTTGCCGTTCCGGGTCGCGTGTGGTCACCTGCGTGCATCACTCAGCGGCCCGGACCAGTCCCGGGCGTCGTGGCGATTGGAGTTCCCCGGCACGCGGCGCGCCACGCGCCACATGCGTCGTGGCGGTTCCCCCCGGACCTGATGGCTGGTCACTTGCCTGTTCCTGTACGTCGCGCATCCAGCCGTCCCACTCCCTGCCCGCCGCCGCCCGACCCGGATGCGCTCGCGGGCGGCCTCCTGGCGCTCGCCGCATCGCTCGCGACCCGCCTGCCCGCAGGTCCTGCGGGTGATGCGGCGCGCGTCCGGCTCGACGCCATGCGCGCGCTGCCCGCGGCGCGCGCGTCGTCCGAGCTGCCGGAGCTGCTCTCCGGCTTCGAGCGGGACGTTGCGGGCCCCCAGGGCGACACCGACGCGGAGCACGAGGCGCTGCGCGTGCTCATCCACGAGCGCCACGCCGTGCTGCTCGCCGACCCGGCCTTTGCGCAGTGGCTCGATGCCCCGCACCGCCACGCGGCCATGCTCGCCTGGCTCCTGCGCGACCAGGTGGCCCGCATCGAGCAGGCGGACCGCGACGCCGACCCCGCCAACGAAACGCTGCGGCGCGAGCTGGCGCGCCTGCGCACCGAACACGCCGCGGTCGTGCGCGAGCTGGAGCAGCGCCGGGCGCAGGCCGACATCGGCCTGATGGCGGCGGGCATGGTGCACGACTTCAACAACGTCCTCAGCGTGATCGCCGGCCACGCATCCATGGTGCGCTCCACGGCGAGCCCGCGGGATCTGGCGTCGCTCGACCTCATCCTGCAGGCGGCGCACCGCGCCTCCGAGCTGAGCCGCACGCTGCTTCGCTGGGTGCGGCACGAACGCCCCAGGCCCGAGCCGGTGGACGTGAGCGCCGTCGCGCGCGAGGTCGTCGACCTGCTCGCGATCTCCGCCCCGTCGCGCGTGCTGATGGTTCGCCGCCTGGCCGCGGACCTGCCGCTGGTCCTCGCCGACCCGATCGAGCTGCGACGCGTCGTGCTCAATCTGGTCGTCAACGCGTGGCAGGCAATCGGCGACGGGCCGGGCCAGGTCAGCGTTGCCACCGGCATCTCGGGTGGTGACGCACCCGAGGTCTGGCTGGAGGTGTTGGACGACGGCCGCGGCATGAAGGCGGACGTGAGCATGCGCGTGTTCGAGCCGTTCTTCTCGACCCGTGACGGCGGCACCGGGCTGGGACTGGCGACCGTGCACTCGATCGTCCATCGTGCCGGCGGCCGCGTCGAGGTCTGGAGCCAGCCAGGTCGCGGCGCCCGGTTCCGCGTGTCGCTGCCGGAACACACCGCAGCGGGCGCGAACGCGAGCCCGCAGCGCCCAGCTCAGGAATAGCGCCGGCGCAGTCCCCTTTGGCGATGTGCCCGCGGACGAGCGGTGGGCTCGCCCCCGCGCCGGCTCCGGATCGGGGAGCACCCTGCGCGCCGGGGGCTCCGGGGCGGATGGCCCCGGAGCCCCTCGTAGTCACGGGTCCCGGCTTCAGCCGGATCGCCCGACAAACAGCGCGGTCGGTTCCTACCGCGTGAAGCGGACGTTGTCCAGGTACGTGTTGTCCCCCGAAACGGTCGAGTACTCGCCCCGGATCCGCAGCAGCGTGACGTTCGCCAGCACCCTGGAGAGGTCGCCATCCGTGGCGGGCGTTCCATTCAGCGTGGTCCCGACCCGCCAGATCCCGGCAGCGGAGGTCAGGCCGAGATTGTAGGAACTCCACGCGGTGGTCGGCTGCACGATGTCGCAGACGAGGGTCGTGCCGCCGCCCTCCAGCCTGACGCTGGGGTCGGTCGTGGAGGTCGGGTCGCTGCTCACCTCGAGGTCGAACTGCAGCGATCGACCCAGGGAGGCCGACTGATTGCCGAGGAACTTGGCGGGGGCCACGAAGTACGCCCACTGTCCCGCGGTCGCGTCGTGGATATGGATGCCGCCGGCCGGATTCCCGTCCGTCGCACCCCAGATGGGGCTGCTCGTCCCGTTCTGGAATGCGGTCCAGTTGTCGGTGTTCAGGTCGAACGTGCTCACGGGAGTGTACGTAGACGCCGAAGCCACGTTGGACAGCAGGGACCAGTTGGCTGGCACTTCGTCCCGGGTCTCGAGCGCGAAGTAGTACGTGGCATTCGCGGCCAGGCCGCTCACCGTGAAGTTCTCGGTGGTTCCCGCGACGTGGGGTGCGGGTGCCCCTGTCGCCGGCGTGGCGCTGCCCCAGTTCGTTGCGTTGATCGGCGAGGTCGAGTAGCGGACATCGTACTCGGTCGCCGTTCCGGCATTGCCATCGGCGCCCGGCGCCGTCCAGGTGAGCGTGGCGCTGTTCGCCAGCACGGAGGACGCGGCGAGGCTCGTCACCGGCGCCGGCGGCTGATTCACCGGCGGGGTCTCCAACACCACGTTGGAGAGCGCCGACCAGTGGTCCGTGACCTCGTCCCGCGTCTTCAGGGCGAAGTAGTAGGGAGTATTCGCGGCGAGGCCCGTCACCGTGAAGGTCTCCGTGGTTCCCGCCGCGTGCGGTGGGGCTTCCCCCGCCGCCGGCGTGGCGCCGGCGAAGTTCGCCTCGGTGATCGACGAGGTCGAGAAGCGAACGTCGTACTCGGTCGCGGTCCCCGTGTTGCCGTCGGCGCCCGGCGCCGTCCACGTGAGCGTGGCGCTGTTCGCCAGCACGGAGGAGAGGGCGAGGTTCGTCACCGCCGCCGGCGGCGGATTCGGTGCGGGGGTTCCCGCCGCCACGTTGGAAATCCCCGACCAGTGGCCCGCGACCTCGTCGCGCGCCTTCAGCGCAAAGTAGTAGGGGGTGTCCGTAACGAGTCCCGCCACCGTGAAGCTCTCGGCGGTCCCCGCCACGCGCGGTGCGAGTGCCCCGGTTGTCTGCGTGGCGCCGGCCCAGTTCGCTTCGGTGATCGATGAGGTCGAATAGCGGACGTCATACTCCGTCGCCGTCCCGGCGTTGCCGTCGGCGCCGGGCGCCGTCCAGGCGAGGGCGACGCTGGTGGTTGTCGTCGTTTGGGCCGCGAGATTCGCGACGGCAGCCGGCGGATCATTCGTCGGCTTCGGCGGCGTGACCTTGCCGCAACCCACGAGCAGGAGCGCGGAGAGGAAGGCGACAACGAGTGTCGAGCGCGTGGACCAGTGGCGTGGCATGGCGGGACTCTCCAGAGAGGACGTCGGATCGTGACGAGGGTTGACCAGCGGATGGAACGTGAAACGCAGAGGCGGGCCGCGGACTTCGAACCTGCTCCTGGCAGTGAGACGCTGCTTTCGGACGTGCATGCGCCGTCCAGCCAGGTTGTGCCGGGGCGCCAGCTGAAACCGGCGGCCGCCATCTGCTCCGTCGGGAGTCCGGGGAGAGTGTGACCTGCACGGCCGGCCGATCCGCGTCACCGGCGAGGTCGGAGCGACCGGGGGGCGTCACGCCCCGCCATCCCGGCGGCGTCGCCCGCGAGCGCCGATTGCGGGCGCGTGGTGCTGCGTTCCGGATGGGAGCCGCTGCCACGGGCGGGGAGCCCGGCGGACACCACAGGAGTGCCGGCGGGCCGGTCTCAGGAGTGCAAGGCTCGACGCAGCGCCCGCTGCGCGCCCGGCGCGAAGGCCAGCGCGCACGAGAGTAGTGGTGCCCTCGTCACCGGCGAATGGGCGAGCACGGCAGGATCCACCCGAAGACGATCGTTGCAATGGCGCGGTAGCTCACCGGCCATCTGCGGGCGGTGCTGCATCCCGCCGCCGCATCGACGCGCAGCTGGCGCAAGACCAGCACGGCACCATCATGCAATGAGACGAGGGGGACGGACGGAGGTCGGCACGATCCCGTGGATGCGCGACCGCAGTGTGCGGCGCGGGGGTTACGCCCTCGGAACCCGCGTCATCAGAGGCACTCCCTCCCGACGGATCACGGCCTGCGGCTCTGGCCGGGACGCCGGTTCGAGCTGCGAACGTCAGCGCGACTCGTCGCCGAAGCGCCCGACCTTCTTCGTCGTCCTCGCTCGCGCGCTCGCACCACACACCCGCGGCCACCCGGAAGGGCGGCCGCAAGGAGAGCAACCATCACGTTGACGCAGGGTCGTTCCATATCACTGGAGCACCACGACCCGCCGCGTGAGCTTCGTGCTCCCTGCCTGCATGCGCGCGAAGTAGATTCCCGCGCGCAGGTCCCCCGCCTCCAGCGCCGCGGTGTAGCGGCCCGGCTCGCGCATGCCGTCGGCGAGCACCGCCACCTCGCGGCCCTGCACGTCGAGCAGGGACAGGTGCACGTGCGTGCTCGTGGGAATCGCGAACGTGAGCAGCGAGCGGCCGGCGGCAGGGTTCGGGGCGGGCGCGCCGA
>CAIXRL010000581.1 GCA_903921835.1 Candidatus Eiseniibacteriota bacterium
CCAGGTGCGGCCGCAGCGCCTCAGGGTCGTCCGGCGGCAGCGGGCCCGGCGCGACGAACGCCTGTCGCAGGCGCGACAGGTGCGCCGCAGGCTCGACCTCGACTTCCTGCATCAGCCCGGCCGCCTCGCGCTGGATCCGGCGCACGCGCCCGACCGGGATGCCGCGCGGGAAGCGCAGCGACAGGTTCGACGTGACGATGCGCTCCCCCACGCGGATCGTGTCCGCCAGCGGCACCGCGGTGAGCAGCAGGCGCGGGTACGGCGCGAGCGTGAAGTGCAGGATGCCGTTCACTCCGGTGGACTCGACCTCGCAGGCGATCGCGAGGTTGGGGTCCGTGAGCAGCGACGCCCGGGACAGGCGCGGCCACGCCTCGGTGACCCGCCCGACCAGGCCGTCCCGCGTCAGCACCGCGTCGCCCACGTGCACGCCGTCGCGCGTGCCGGCACTCAGCGTGGCGGCCGTCGGGATCGGATCCCCGGCCAGCGCCAGCACCTCGACCGGCGTGAGCGCCAGGCCGTGCCACTCCGGCAGGCCGAGCTGGGCGCGCAGCCGGCGGTTCTCGCTTCCCTGCACGCGCAGCTGGGCGTTCTCGACCTCGAGGTGCGCGATGCGCTCGTGCAGCGTGGTGTTCTCGCGCCAGGCCGCGAACAGCCGGTCCCCCGTGAGGACCACGCGATCGAACGGCGCGAACACGAACGCCCCCGCGCCGCGGAGCCAGGCCACCGGCAGGTGGTCGCCCACGACCAGAAGGAGCAGCGAGAGCACCGCGAAGATCGTCACCAGCACGACGCTGCGGCGCTCCGCCGGAGGAAGGATGCCGGGCAATTCTAGTCCCGATGGCCGCTCAGGATGACCTTGTCGTAGTCCTCGAGCCGTTCGAGGATCTTGCCGGCGCCACGCACGACGCAGGTGAGCGGATCGTCGGCGATGCGGATGTTGAGGTTGGTCACCTCGCGCATCAGCTGGTCGAGCCCGCGCAGCAGGGCGCCGCCGCCCGTCAGGTAGATGCCGCGATCCACGATGTCCGCCGCCAGCTCGGGCGGCGTGCGCTCGAGACATTCCCGCAGGGCGTTCACGATCTGCCCCACCGGCTCCTGCAGCGCCTCGCGGATCTCGACCGACGAGACGCGGAGCGTGCGCGGGATGCCGCGCACGAGGTCGCGCCCCTTGATCTCCATGTCCATCTCTTCCGGGAGCGGGAAGGCGGACCCGATCTCGATCTTGATGCGCTCGGCGGTCTGCTCGCCGATGAGCATGTTGTAGGCCTTCTTCGAGTAGATCGCGATCGCCTCGTCGAGTTCGTCGCCGCCCGTGCGGATGCTGGTCTTGGTGACGATGCCGTTGAGCGCGATCACCGCGATCTCGGTCGTGCCGCCGCCGATGTCCACGACCATGTTGCCCGTGGGCGTGTCGACCGGGAGGTCCACGCCGATGGCGGCCGCGATCGGCTCGGGCACGAGCAGCACCTCGCGGCAGCCGGCGCGCACGGCGGAGTCGATCACCGCGCGCTTCTCGACCTCGGTGATGCCCGAGGGCACGCAGATGATGATGCGCGGACGCACGATGAACTTGTGCTTCTGCACGCGGTGCACGAACTCGCGCAGCAGGTGCTCCGTCACCTGGAAGTCGGCGATGACGCCGTCCTTGAGCGGACGGATCGCGTTGATCTCGTCGGGCGTGCG
>CAIXRL010000582.1 GCA_903921835.1 Candidatus Eiseniibacteriota bacterium
ATCAACGTGCCCAACGCGAACTGGGAGCGCATCGTGCGCGAGCAGCTGCGCGCGTACGACTGCCCCACGGCCCGCGTGCGCTTCTTCCACATCCCGACCAACGAGTGCTGGTGCCGCGACCACGGTCCGGCGTTCGTGGTGAAGCGCGGCTCCCGCGGAGCGCGTTCGCTGGCGGTCGTGGACTGGGGCTATGACGCCTGGGGCGGCAAGTACCCGCCGTTCGACGCCGACGACGCTGTGCCGACGCGTGTCGCCGAAGCGCTGGCGCTGCCGTTGTTCCGCACCGACGTGGTCATGGAGGGCGGCGCGGTGGACTTCAACGGCGCCGGCTGCGTGCTCACCACCGAGAGCGTGCTGCTGAACAAGAACCGCAACGGCGGCCTGTCGCGACGCGCGGCCGAGAAGCTGCTGCGCGAGTGGTACGGGCAGGACCGCGTGCTGTGGCTGGGCGAGGGCATCGAGGGCGACGACACCGACGGGCACGTGGACGACCTGGCGCGCTTCCTCGACGCGCGCACCATCGTGACCGCGGTCGAGGACGACCCGCGCGATGCCAACCACGGCGTGCTCAAGGAGAACCTGCGGCGCCTGCGGCTGCTGCGCGACGCGGCGGGCATGCCGTTCGACCTGGTGACCCTGCCCATGCCGAAGCGCATCGAGCGCGAGGGCCAGCGGCTGCCGGCCACGTACCTCAACTTCCTGTTCGTCAACGGCGCGCTGCTGGTGCCCACGTTCGGCGACCGCCGAACGGAGGCCCCCGTGCTCAGGGCGCTGCAGCAGTTGCTCCCGGCCCGGCAGGTGATCGGCATCGATTGCTCGGAACTGATCTGGGGCCTGGGCGCTATTCACTGTTTGAGCCAGCAGCAGCCGGCCGTGTGAACCGCGCCGCCCGGGCGCACACACGCCGGCGCAATCCCGGAGGTCGCCCGTGAAGACGTGGGTATTCCTGCTCGCAGCACTGATGACCGGCACGTTCGTGGCAGCGGCGTTCGCCCAGGTGGGCCCGACCCTGGTGGTGGTCAAGCCCCAGTACCTGTCCCCCGCCGAGGTCGCGCGCATCCTCGATGCCCGCACCGCCGGCGGCCGCGACATCGTCGAGTGGCGGGCCGCCGACGCGGTGCACACCGTCGAGATCCGGCACAGCGACGCCGCGAACGGCATCATCCTGGCGGGCGCGGCGGCGGACGTCGCCGCGGTCCAGGCGCTCATCAACGCGGCGGACATGGCCCCGCGCCAGATCGCCATCGAGGCGCGCATCGTCGAGGTGGACGAGAGCAAGGCGCGCGACCTCGGAATCGACTGGAGCAAGCTGAGCACCAACGTGAACCTGACGCAGCGCGCCAGCTGGGCATCCCAGGTGTCTTCGCAGCGCAGTTCCGGCGATTACGGCAGCGCGGGAAACAGCTCGAAACAGAGGACGCGCCAGGGCACGGTGGACCAGGGTTCGCAGTTCTCCCTGAACTACGCACTCACGCTCCTGGACCAGAACGGCGCCGCGACCTACCGCG
>CAIXRL010000583.1 GCA_903921835.1 Candidatus Eiseniibacteriota bacterium
CCGCCCGTGCGGCTCGCGCGCGGGCCGCGCAGGCGCAGCGCGTTGCCGTGACGGTTGCGCCGGCGCCGGACGGCGCGCCGGCGGCGGCACTGCTGCCCGCCGCCCGTGTCATGAGCGGGCACGCTCGCGCCGAGAGTGCGGATACCTGTACGTGCCGCGTGCGGGGAACGGTCGAGATCGACTGGGACAGACCGCTCGAACGCGATTTTCCGATCGACCTGTCACTGGAGGGGCCTGCGGCGCAGCACGACGAGGTGGACATGTTCATCGGTTCGCCGCGCGAGTTCCGCTTCGGGCCGCTGCCCTGCGGGGACTATCGCCTGGTCGTGCGGCCGCGCGGCCGGCTGCACTACGCGCTCGAGCGCGGCGATTCGGTCGTGACGGTTTCCTGCCACGGGTTCACGCAGACGCGCGTCGTGCTCGTGCCGACGCGGCGCTGAGCATGCAGGCGCCCGGGCAGGTCGCGAACGACGCGCTGCTGGTGCTGCGCGCCATGGCGCGTCCGCCTTCCGATCACCCCGCGTCCGGCGGCTGGGGCTCCCGCATGGAGCGCCTCGGGCTGACGACCGACGAGTGCCTCTCGACCGCGAAGGACGTGCAGCGCCATTGCGGCGGACTCCCGCCCCGCGAGGTCGTGGCCGTGGCGCTGGCGCTCGTGGAGACGCGCGTGTTCGACGCGCGGCAGGTGGCGTACAACCTGCTCCGCCTGCACGCGGGCGCGGCGCGGGCGTTGCGCGCCGCCGACCTCGGCGTGCTCGGGCGGGGCATGGACAACTGGGTGAGCGTGGACAGCTTCGGCTGCTGGGTCAGCGGCCCGGCGTGGCGCGACGGGCACATCGACGACGCGCGCGTGCACCGCTGGGCGCGCTCGCCGGACCGCTGGTGGCGGCGCGCCGCGCTGGTCTCCACGATCCCGCTCAACCTGGCGTCCAAGGGCGGGCACGGCGACACGCCGCGCACGCTGCAGGTGTGCGAGATGCTGGCGGACGATCACGACGACATGATCGAGAAGGCGCTGTCGTGGGCGCTGCGCGAGCTGGCGAAACGCGACCCGGACGCCGTGCGGCGATTCCTGTCTGTCCGCATGACGGAAGTCGCGCCGCGCGTGCGCCGCGAGGTGACGAACAAGCTCGAGACAGGGCTCAAGCATCCCTACGGACCGCAGCCGGGGCAGCGCCCCGCGCGTCCGCGCCGCCCGGGCCGCTGAGGCGGCCCGCGTCCCACCTCCGCTTGCGACGGCGCCCGGCCGAACCCGCGTCCCGGTCCGTGGATGCGGCCACGAATCACATCGGAACATTCGCGGCAGATCTCCGAGGATGTCCCTTCGTGCGGCAGCAATGCCCACGTCATTTTCGGGGCCGGCCGCCTTCCGGCGCACGACTGCACGTGCCCCGAGCGGGAGGCGCGGTGGCTCGGGCCGATGGCCGCCGGTCAGGCATCGCGCGGGGGATTCCCGCGGTCCGGCACGACGTCGGCGGAAGGCGTATTCTTATTCGGGAGTGATCAGGTCGTCGATGAAACGCAATCCACTTTCAACCGGGGGGATGAGTCCATGAAGATTGCGAATCTGGTGGCAGGCGGTGCGGCTGTCGCGCTGCTGGGTGTGCTTCTGGCATCGTCTGCTGTTGCCGCGACGGTCAACTACAGCGTGGGTGGGTGGGGACCGCACCAGTTCCCCGCTCCGACGACACCTCCCGCGGACGCGCCCTGGGGGGTGACCGGTTACCCGGGCGATACCGTGGAGCTTCAGGCCTGCGCGGGCACGCTCGATCTCACTCCCGGCGTGCACGTGCTGAAGATCAACACGCTTCTCTGGACGGTCGACTACACCTATGGGGGGACGGCGACCGATCCCAATGCCTGGAGCGACGTCCCTTTCGCGATCTCCGCCCCGCGCTCGATTACCATTGGCGTGTCGAATGGTGCCATCGCTCAGGCGGGGGCGCTCAACTGCACCTGGGATAACGACGTTCTCTCGTTCGCTCCCGGGTCGGCGATGGACTTCGTCGTCTCGGTCTCCGGCGGCTCGTACAGCGTGCACGTCACCCCTCTGGCCGTCGAGCCGTTCGCAGGCGGGAGTCCTTCGCTCAACACCCGGCCGATGAAGTCTCCGCTGGCCATCACCTGCGCGTTCCCGTGTCTGCAGCCGGCGCAGGACGTGTGGGCGCAGTTCATCGTGGACGCGCCGGTTCCGGCACACACGGCGTCGTGGGGCCGGCTGAAGTCGATCTACAGATAGCATGGAGTGCCCGGCTGTCGACACCGACCACCTTCGTACTCGGGGGTGGTCGGTGTGTTTGTGGAGCGAAGCCAAGGACGGCCGCCCGAGCAGGGCGCCTGGGCGACGAGTCACGCTGATCTGCGCGGCCCTGGCCAGGGCTCATGTATCGTCCGGACTGACCCGCGAATACTCGTGAGTTCCGCCCACCCGGACGCCCTCGCGCACCAGCGGCGTGGCGACGTTGCGACCGGGCCCGATCGCCGGCTCCCCCGTGGCCCGGCCGCGCGGTGGTGCGCGTTTCCGCGGCGCCCGTCCGCGGTTTCCCGCCTTCGCCGCGCGGGGCCCCACGCCCGGTCTGTCCGGGCCCAACATTCGTGGCGGTCAGTGAAATCTCATCGCCCGCCCGGCCGCCCGACGGACGCTCCCGCGGTTGACCCGGACGATTCGTGAGCCCGCGGCCTGCGGGCGCGATCTGCACGCCATTTGCTGCGGACGCACATCTCGCACTCTCGGCTCGCGGTTCATGAATCGTCCGGGTTCACGCCCGGGCGATTGCGCAAAGGAACCCCGGATGAAAACCACCCAGCCGCTCATCGTGGCGCTGATCTCGATCACGCTCATCGCGCTGGAACTCGTGTGGACGCGGCTGTTCTCCGCGGAGTTCTTCTACACGTTCGCGTTCCTGGCGCTCTCGCTGGCCGTCCTCGGCCTTGGGCTGGGAGCGCTGGCGCTGCGCTTCTGGCCGGCGCTGGACCGCGAGCGCCACCTCGGCGCCATGCTGTCGCTGGCGGGCGCGGCGGCCCTGGCCGGCCCGCCGCTCGCGTTCCGGATCGGCGTGGACTTCGCGCTGCTCTTCAGCCAGTGGCCCATGATCGGCAGGTTCGTGCTGCTGATCGTCGTGCTGGGCCTGCCGTTCTTCTTCGGTGGCATCGCGCTGGCAACGATCTTCAAACGCCACAGCGGCCACATCCCGCGGCTCTACATGGCCGACATGGTCGGCGCCGGCCTGGGCGTGCTCGTGGCGATCGCGGGCATGAACGTGCTGGGGACGCCGCTCGCGGTGGCGTGGATCCCGCTGCCGGTGCTGCTCGCGGCGCTGCTCGCGAGCCGCGGGTGGCAGAAGCTGATTCCCATCGCACTGGTCGTCGCGGCGGCGGCGTTCGGCGCGCGCGCGGACCACCTGCTCGAGGCCGCGCACGAGGAGCCCGCACCCGTGATCTATCGGCACTGGGACGCGTTCGCCAAGCTCAAGATGTACGACTTCGCGGGCCAGGCGCGCGGCATCAACATCGACAACGTCGCCAACACGCCCGTGCTCCCGTTCGACGGCAACTGGAGGACGCTCGGCCGCGACACCACGTACACGCGCTGGGACATCGACGTCGGCTACCTCGTCGATCGCTTCCGGCACTGCACGTTCCTCTCGCTCGGTTCCGGCGGCGGCTGCGACGTCATGCAGGCGCTGGAGAAGGGCGCCGCGGAGGTTCACGCCGTCGAGGTCAACCCGCAGATCAACAGGATGATGCTGGCGGGCGACCCGAAGGGGTACGTGGGGCGGGATTCGTCGGTGGTGGATTCGAGCGGCAGGATCGTCACCTGTGCGGCGTACACGGGGCACCTCTACCGCGATCCGCGCGTGCACGTGGTCACCGAGGACGCGCGCACCTACGTCCGGCGCCACCGCGGCACGTTCGACGTCATCCACTCCGTCAGCTCGAACACGTGGGCCGCGCTCGGTTCCGGCGCCTTCGCGCTCGCCGAGAACTATCTGTTCACGACCGAGGCGTTCGAGGACTACTGGCGCGCGCTCACCCCCGGCGGCTTCCTGTCGATCGAGCACCAGATGTACATGCCGCGCATCACCAGCGA
The DNA here is from genome assembly GCA_903921835.1 of Candidatus Eiseniibacteriota bacterium. Classification (GTDB taxonomy): domain Bacteria; phylum Eisenbacteria; class RBG-16-71-46; order RBG-16-71-46; family RBG-16-71-46; genus CAIXRL01. The sequence goes on from CAIXRL010000583.1 coordinate 4,091, forward strand.
GGTGATGGACGCGCTCCGGCGGCTGGGCGTGCAGCGGCCCGAGCAGCACATCGCCGTGTACCGCCTGCCCGCCCTGCATCGCTACGTGCTGCTCGTCTCGCGCCGTCCGCTGACCGACGAGGTGCGCTACCGCGCCTACGGCCCGCTCACGCCTGAGCGGCAGGCCCACATCTACATGGTCTACCCGGCCGCCGACTCGCTGAAGGGCCGGATCATCCACCAGATCGTCACGCTCGGCTGGCGGGCGGTGGCGGACACCGCACGGGTGGCCATCTCGCCCTGCACGGACGACCGGCCCTTCGTCGCGCAGATGGGTCTGTGGCGGAACCTGCACCGGAACAAGCTCGCAAAGGTCAGCCCGTACGCCGAGATGACGGGACTGCCGGTGTCGCGCCTGGTCCTGCTCATCATCCTGTGCGTGGTCGGCGTGCTCATGTTCCCGCTGGTGCTGCTGCCCTACCTGACGAGCCGCGAGAAGCTGCCCGCGGCCGGGTGGTTCTACTTCCTGCTCATCGGAATGGCGTTCATGTCCGTCGAGGCCATCCTGATCCAGCAGTACACGCTGTTCCTCGGCGCGTCCGTCTACAGCACCGCGACGGTACTGCTCGCGTTGCTGCTCGGCGCGGGGGCCGGCAGCCGCTTCGCCGAGCGCGTGCCGGCGCGCACGACCTTCCTCGCCATCGCGGCCTGGCTGCTGCTCGACGTGGCGTTGTTCCCGGCCATGGCGGGCGCGCTGAGCGCGCTTGCGGTGCCTGCGCGCATCCTGGTGGCCGCCGTGCTCATCGCTCCGCTCGGTTTCTTCATGGGCATGCCGTTCCCGCGTGGCGTGCTGCGCGTCGGGCCGCTCGTGGACTGGGGCTTCGCCGTGAACGGCGTCGGCTCCGTGCTGGGCGCCACGCTCAGCGTCCTGTGCGCGTTCGCGTACGGATTCCACGCGGCGCTGCTCGCCGGGGCGGTGCTCTACCTGGCGGCCTTCGCACTGCTGGCATCGGAGCGCCTGTGGCGGGCCCGCACGGTCCCGGAAGGCGTTCCGGCGTCCGCGCGCATGACCTGACCGGGAGCGTTGTGGCGGCGGGAGCCAGGCGCGTGCAGTGGGGCCCGGGGCCCCGCCGCGAATCAGGCTCGACCGAATCCGCGCCGGCGGCATCCGGGGGCAACTCCAGCTGGAATTCGGCTTGACTCGAGTTCGAAGCCCGTGCTCTAGTTTCACTCACGCGCCGCCCCCGAGGCCTCCGCAGTACGACTTTCACGCCGCCCGCACCCGTCGGAGGGGTTTGCCATGAGCCATCGGTATCCGTGTTCCCTGCTCGCCCTGTTCATGCTCGGGCTTGCCGTCATTCCCGCCGCCGCCGGCACCGTCAGTTACGTGGCGTCCGTGCCGCTCCAGCCGACCAACTGGTCCACGACGGTGTCGTTCCCGAAGTTCAATCTCGGGTCGGCTACGCTCACGAGCGTGTCGGTCGTCGTTCGCGACAGCCTGGTCCACGGGATCCAGTACGAGAACACCTCGACCAGTTCGTCGTCGACATTCAGCGATAGCACCTACGCCACGGTGGACGTGATGCGGCCCGCCTCCACGTCGCTCGTGACGGCCATCGCGAAGTACTACAAGAGCGCGACCGTCGGCGTGTACGACGGCGCGATCGACTACGCGGGCACTTCCGGCGTGACGTTCGACGGCCTGGTCAACTACGTGACGGCGTCGTCCACGACGACGGCCCCGGCGGACCTGGCGCTGTTCGCCGGAACGGGGACCATCACCCTGCCGTGCCAGGCCGTCGCCTACTTCAGCTTCGGCTACAGCGGCGGCAACGCGAATTACAGGCTGACGACGCAGGCCGCCGCTTACGTGGTCGTGACCTACACCTATTTGGATCCGACTCCCGCACACGCGACGAGCTGGGGCCAGATCAAGTCGCTCTATCGTTGATCTGGGGCGCGGTGTAACGCCAGGCGGGCCCGGTCCCACGACCGGGCCCGTGGTGTGTACGCCGGGCCCGGTCGCCAGCGGCCGCGAATCCCTGCCATCCCAATCCGCGCCGGCGGCATCCAAGGCCGGAACGGCCGGCGCGGGCGCAGGCCGTTCGCGTGGCGCCTGCCCGGAGTGCCGGGCCGCCAGTCCATCCTCCCGCCCGGTTTGCGGTCTTCCGCAAAGGAGTCCAGTCCCGATGCGAATGTTCATGTCCGCCCAGCTTCCCAACGCGAGTGGCAACGAAGCAGTCAAGAGCGGAGCGCTTCCCCGGGTGATCGGCAAGTTCATCGAGACGTTCCGGCCCGAGGCTGCGTACTTCATAACCTCCAACGGCGACCGCTGCGCGCACTTCTACTTCGACCTGAAGGACGTGACGCAGATGCCGGCTGCCGCGGAGCCGTTCTTCATCGAGCTGGGCGCGAAGGTCACCTGGTGTCCGGCCATGAATGCGGAGGACATGAAGAACGGGATCGGCGCCTACGTGGGAGTACACTGAGGCGCGAGACAAGCTGGACAGGGCGGGGGGGGGCGCGGGCGTTGGGGCCGCGCCCCCCGACGTGCGCCGGGCGGCAGACCCATCGCAGCCCCACTGCTGGCAGCGCCTTTCGTGATCGGAGAGTATCCGCGCATGGTGGCTTCCAGGACTCTCCGGAACGCGCACGAGGCGCTCGACGACTGGCTCGACCGCCGCTTCGAGCACGCCGCACCCGTCGAGCCGCTGCTCGGGACGCTCGCCGCCGCCGGGCTCGACATCGCCGGGGTCGAAGCGCTCCTGCGCGGGGGGCGCGCGCACTACCCGGAGCCGTCCCGTCCCCGCGGGGTGCTCTCCGGGCGCATGGAGCTGGAGTGCGACCACGTCGATCACCGCGTCCAGTGCATGGTCTACCTGCCGCGCGCCTACGATCCGCTCAGGCCGTGGCCGCTCGTCGTGATCGGCCACGGCGGCAGCGCCGCGCGCGACCTGGAGTTCGGGGCGCATGCGGCCCGCGGCGGCATGGAGCCATTCTGGTACGAGGCCGCGGAAGCCTTCGGGCTCATCCTCGTCGCTCCGCTCACGGATCGCGGCTGGGGCGCGATCGGCAACTCGATCCTGTTCAGCGCGATCTCGCGCGCGACCCGGGACTATCACGTCGATCCCGACCACATCCACGTCACCGGGCATTCCATGGGAGGCCACCTCGCCTGGCGCTGCGGGATCGACTTCGCCGATCGCTGGGGTGCCATCAGTCCGATGAGCGGCGGATACGACTACGTGGCGGACCGGCAGATCGAGAGCCTGCGCAACGTCCCCGGCTACGCGACGTGGGGTTCACACGAGCCCTTCGGGATCGCCGGGCACAACCGCGCCATTCGGGCGTACATGCGAGCCAACGGCTACGACTGGGTGCACTCCGAATGCGAGGGCGGGCACGAGATCTTCCCCGCGGAGGTCCCGCGGGTCGCGCGCTTCTTCCTCGACCACCCGCGAGATCAGTTCCGCGCGGTCGTGCACGCCCGCGGCGGCGGGCCGCTGGAGTTCAACGTCGCCGACGCGCACGCGGACTGGGCCCGGGTGCACACGTGGAAGACGGGCCGTCCGATCTCCGTGAGCACGTTCCACTGGCTGCGCCTCGCTCCGCTGCCGCCCGGCACGCCCGCGGATGAAGCGGTGCAGCAGGTGACCGCGGTCCATCGGGGCGGCAACGCGTTCGAGATCTCGAGCGTCAACGCGCGCCACCTGGGCATTCACCTGCATCCGCACATGGTGGACTTCACCCGCGACATCACGGTCACGGTGAATGGCGCGCGACTCTTCGCGGGCAGGGTGCGGCCCGACCCCGGGTCGATGCTGCGCCTCGTGCGCGAGTTCGACGACCGCGGGCGCGTCTTCCACGCCACGCTCGACGTCGAGGTTCCCGAGGCCATTCGCCGCGGCCCGCTGCCTGCGTGAAACGCCCGCGCCGGAGGCTGCGCACGCCACGGCGGCCTCGCCCATATACTCCCCGGCACGTTCCAACTCTCGTGTAAACGATTCCCCTCATAGCCTCGACCTGTCAGGTGAACCGGGAGAAGAATCGAGGGGCCGATGCCAACAGATCTCCAGTCCGACCGGAACCTGACGGAGCGAGCCCGGCGGGGAGAACCCGCCGCCTGGCGAGCCATCTACGACTCGACGTGCGACCGCCTGTTCGCCTTCCTCTGCTACCAGATCGGGGACCGCGACGAGGCCCGGGACATCCTGCAGGAGACCTACCTGCAGGCGTTCCGGAAGCTGGACACGTTCCGGGGCGAGGCGCCCCTCGAGGTCTGGCTGCGGGCCATCGCCCTCGGTCGTTCGATCGACTGGAAGCGGGTGATGCTCCGCCGGCTCAAGCGGACGGTGACGCTCGAGGAGTCGAGCGCCCGGGTGGAACCGGACATCCAGGGCGTGCGGTTCGACTCCGAGGGCAGCGCGCTTCGCCGGGCGCTCGCGAAGCTCTCGCACCACCAGCGCGCGGCGCTCCTGCTGCGCGAGTGGGAAGGACGCAGCTTCGGCGAGATCGCGAATCTCCTGGGTTGCGCGGAGAGCACCGCCCGCGTCCATCACGCCCGCGCCCGCGAGCACATGCGAGCGGCGCTGCGCGGCACGCAACGACCCTTAGTCGACCGGCAGTGGGAGGGACAGGAGTCATGAGAGAGATCCTCGATCAGCATGCGCAGCGACTCAC
>CAIXRL010000584.1 GCA_903921835.1 Candidatus Eiseniibacteriota bacterium
AGAAGAAGGGTCTCGCGATCCGCTTCCACGAAGACGAGGTGCGCGCCATGGGCCGCACCGCGTACGGCGTGAAGGCGGTCACGCTGGACGACCAGCACGACGAGGTCGTCAGCATGGTGGGCGTCATGCGCCAGGCCACGCTGCTGGCCGTGACCGAGAACGGCTACGGCAAGCGCAGCGAGATCTCCGAGTACCGCGTGTCTCACCGTGGCGGCAAGGGCATCATCACGATCAAGACCACGGAGCGCAACGGCGACATCGTCGCGGTGAAGGAAGTCGTGGACGGCGACGAGCTCATGATCATCACGAAGTCCGGCCAGCTCATTCGCATGCCCGTGAAGGGCATCGGCGTGATGGGTCGCAACACGCAGGGCGTCCGGCTGGTGAACCTCGCCGCGGCGGGAGAGGACGGCAGCCTCCTGCCCGACGCTGTTTCCGGCGTGACGCGTGTCGTTTCCGAGGACGAAGACGGCGGGGACACGCCCGACGGCGCCATGGTCGAAGGCGCCCTTCCCGAGGGCGGCGCCACCGAATAGCGGTCCGCCGGGCGGCCGCGCGCGCGGCCGCCCGGTGCGGACTCGTGCGACCTCCCCGAGCCGGCCGCGCGCGCGGCCCGCAGGCGTGCCTCGACATGGCGAAAATTTCGGAGCCCACGGTTCGGCGGCTGTCCCACTACTACCGCGTCCTCGACGAGGTGGCGGGAGAGGGGCAGCGGACGATTTCCTCGCGCATTCTCGCCGAGCGCGAAGGCATCACCTCCGCCCAGGTGCGCAAGGACCTCTCGTACTTCGGCTCGTTCGGGCGGCGCGGGCTCGGCTACAACGTCGAGCACCTGCGGACCGAGGTTCGCCGGATCCTCGGGCTCGACCGCCGCTGGCGCGTCGGCGTCGTGGGCGCGGGCCACATCGGCTCCGCGCTGCTCGCCTACCGCGGCTTCGGCGACCAGGGCTTCGACGTCGTGGCCGTGTTCGACACCAGCGCCGCACGCGTCGGGCACCGCCTGGGCGAGCAGGTCATCCGCGACATGGCGACGCTCTCCGAGGCGGACGCGCTCGAGATGGGCGTCATCGCGACGCCGATGCGCGCCGCGCAGGAGGTCGCGGACGCGCTCGTCGCCGCGGGCGTCCGCGGCATCCTCAACTTCGCTCCGCGCAAGCTGCGCGTGCCGCGCGAGGTGGCGCTGCGAACGGTGGACATGACGATGGAGTTCGAGAGCCTGTCGTTCGCGCTGTCGCAGGCGCGCACACCGCGTCGGCGCCGCACCGCGGAGTGACCGCGCGGGGTGGCGACCGCACCGCGGTGGCCGCGATGGTCGTCGCGACGCTGCTGTGGGGCGGGACGTTCGTGGCCATCCGCGACAGCGTGCGCGTGCTGTCGCCCGCCGCGCTCGTGTTCGGGCGCTTCGCCGTCGCGGCCGTGCTGTTCACGCTGGTCGCGATCGCGCGTCGCCGCGTCCCCGACCGGGGCAGCATCGTCGTCGGCGCGGGCAATGGCGCACTCATGGCGGGCAGCTTCTTCCTCCAGGCCACCGGGCTGCGCTACACCTCGGCCGGATCCTCGGCGTTCCTCACGTGCGCGGGCACCCTGTTCGCCGCCTTCTACGCGTGGGCGCTCCTGCGCCAGCGCCCGGCGCCGTCGCTGCTCGCCGGCATCGCGCTCGCGCTCGCGGGCTCCGCGCTCCTGTCGCTCGACGGCGCGCTGCGCCTGGGGCGCGGCGAGCTGATCACGCTCGCGGGGGCGTCGCTTTACGCGCTGCAGATCGTGTGGATCGCGCGGCACTCGGAATCCCTGGAGCCGCTCTCGCTCGTCACCGTGCAGGTCGTCGTGGTCGCGCTGCTGCTCGCGCCGTTCGCTGGCGACGTGCGCGCGGCCTACGGTGCGCTGCGGGGCCCGGGCTGGCTGCAGTTCGCGTATCTCGCGGTGGCGGGCAGTTCGGTCGCGCCGCTGCTGCAGGTGCAGGCGCAGCGGCGGCTGCCGCCCGGGCGCGTGGGCCTGCTGTTCGCGCTCGAGCCCGTGTTCGCGCTGCTGGTCGCGCTGACGCTCGGCGCGGAGCGCTTCGCGCCGCGCTGGTGGGCGGGCGCGGCGCTCATCCTGGTGGCCGTGGTGCTGGTCGAATGGCGGGCGGCGACGCGGTCGCCCGTCGCCGCGTGACCGATTCGCGGCGCGCGCTCCGCGCTCCGCTGCGCCGGGGGTTCCCGCCTGTGTGGCAATGCGGGCGAAGGGTGGCGGCAGGCGAGGCCCCGGGCCCGTCGTCGCGGGCGCCGCGCCGGTTCCGCTGCTGCCCGGCCGGCGACAGCCCGGAGGACGCGGCGGCTCCTCTCAGCGTCGGAAGGCCACCGGAATGTCGATCCAGCTCGCGATCGCCTGTCCGGAGACCTTCGCGGGCGAGTAGACGTACTGGCGCACCGCCGCGATCGCCGCCTCGACGAGCTTCGGGTCGTGTGGGGTCGGCTGCAGGTCGCGGGTGTTGGCGTACGACGGCAGGGCGTAGGCGTCGAGCACGCGCCCGGTCCGACAGAGCAAAGCGTGGATCGGGATCGTATCTTCGATCGCTCGCGCCCGGTCGCTCCTCGGATACTCGGGAGGGACCGCCTGGAGGAGTCGCGGCAGTTCGTCCGCGTACGTGTAGTCGGGCACGATCGTCCCCGCGGTCGTGGAGAATGACTGGCCCGGTCCAAGGCAGCCCTCGGCGCCCGGCA
>CAIXRL010000585.1 GCA_903921835.1 Candidatus Eiseniibacteriota bacterium
CCGCCCGTGCCGCCGCCCGCCCGCGCCGCCGGCCCTCACGGTCTTCGGCGCAGGGGCGGGGGCTCACAACGCAGCGGCAGCACACGGCGCAGCGCACAATGCGCAACGCAGCCCTTGCGCTCGGGGCGAAGGCGCGGGAACCTCCTCAGCAGGCGCGTGACCCGCGCGAGGCGGCACGCGCCGGGGCTGCCAGGGCAGCCGGGAGGTGGTCATGAAGATCGTGCTGGGATTCGACGATTCGCCTCATGCGCAGGCGGCGTTGCGCTGGGTCTGCAGCCAGGCCTGGCCCTCCGGTCTGCGCGTCGTGGTCGTGTCCGCGGTGCGCGCGCCGGTGACCGCGTACGCCGAGGTGTACGCGCCGGCGGTGGCATATCCGCTCGACGTCGTGCAGGACCTCGCGAAGCATCACGAGGAACTCGCCGCGCGCGCCCGCGCCGAACTCGTGGCCGCGGGCATCACGGCGGAAGCGCGCGTGCTCACGGGTGACCCGCGCGAAGTGCTCGTGGACGTGGCGCGTTCGGAGGGCGCAGAACTCGTGGTGATGGGCTCGCACGGCCGCACGGGACTCGCCAAGCTGGTGCTCGGGAGCGTCGCCGCCCACGTCGTCGGGCACGCGCCGTGCAACGTCATGGTGATCAAGCGGCTGCTGCGCTGAGATCGCTGCGTGGTCACGGCCGCCGCGCGAGCAATCGCGCGACGACCGGTCCGCCGGGAGGATCGTGCTCCTCGTAGGTCTCCACGCGGAGCGAGGGAAAGGCGCGCGCGAGTTCGCCGGGTTCGAGCAGGTAGCGTTCCTGCTTCGGCCGGCCGTGCGCCTCCTGCCCGCGGCGGAACGTCTCGTACACGAGCGTGCCGCCGGGCGCGAGCGCGGATGCGATCCACGGCAACAGCGGGCGGTGGAGGAAGCGGCAGACCACGATCGTGTCCCAGCCCTCCCCGGGTGCGGGCAGCGGACCGTCCTCGAGTTCGACCACGCGCGTCGCGATCGTGGTCCCGTGACGAGCGGCGAGCGCGTCGGCGCGCGCAAGCGCCTCGGGGTCGTGGTCCCACGTGTCCACGCGCCAGCCTGCGAGCGCGAGGAAGACCGATTCGCGCCCCGCGCCCGAGGCCAGGTCGAGCGCGCGTCCCGGTGCGAGGTGCGCGAGCATGCGCTCCAGGAACGGGCACGGACGCCACAGGCGCGCCTGTGGCTCGCGGCTCGCCGTGCCGCCGGCCAGCTGCGCGAGCGGCGCGTCGAGCCAGCCGACCTCGCGGTACTCCAGCGCCGCAAGTGCCTCGGCCGCCTCGCGCGCGAGCGCGGGCTCGTCGTGCACGACCAGTACGCGCTCGTGCCGCGGCGGCAGCTCGGCGCGCCGCGCGCCGAACTCGGCGCTCGTCATGCGACCGGCGCCCGGCAGGTGCCCCGCGGCGAACGCCGCGCTCTCGCGCGCGTCGAGCACGATCGCATCCGCGCGCCACGCGTTCGCCTTGTCGGGATCGAGTGGGACGGCTGCCACGAGTACGCGGACGGGCTGGAAGGGTGGGAGCGTCACGGCGAGCACCTTGGGAGGCGGCCGCGGCGCAGTCAAGGTCGCGTGGCCCGCATGGCACGGCCGGCACGCGAAGGTCCGCCGAACATCACACCCGTCGCGTTCGACATGCCGTCTTCGGCGCGTGCCATCTCCACGTGCCATCTCCGCCGTTGACCCCGCCGTCGTCGTCGCCCGATACTCGGTGCGACCTCGGAACTCCGGGCGCGGAGCATGCATGAGCCCGCGGCCGGCGAGTACGATCTGCGCGTCCTCTGCCGCGGGGCTGGACTGGCCACTGTCCTCATTGAATCCCCGGCACGGTTCCGGCGCGGCCGGCGAGCCTGGGCACCCACCGAACGTGGATTCGGCTGACACACCTCTCTCGCACTCTCGGTGGTGGTGCATGACCCGTCCGGGCTATCCGACCATGATCAACTGCCACCGCATCATTCCCACCCTGGTGGTGTCGCTGCTCGTGCTGGCCGTGCCGCGGGCGGCCAGTTGCGGGACTTCCATGCACGCGCCGCCCCGGGCAGGGGAGGCCCGCCAGCTCGTGACGAGTGCGGCCCGGCACCTCGCCCTGCACACGATCGATGGGCGTCGCATGGCTGTCGCCGAGCTCGAGCGCGCGACCGCGATCGAGCCCGCGGAGCCCGACTACCAGCTCATGCTGGCGCGCGTCTACTACGCTTCGGGTTATACGCGCGCCGCGATGCAGCGCTTCGCGCGCGTCGTCGCGCTCTCGCCGACGAACGCCGGCGCACAATACGGCCTCGGGCAGGCGTGGCGGCGCGACTGGCTGCACTGTCTCGACACGACTTCGCTTGCCCGCGCGCTGGATCGCGTCGAGGCGGCGACGAAACTGGACAGCACGTACGCCGAGGCGTGGCTCACGCTCGCGTCGCTGCGGCTCGAGCGCCACCAGCCGGGGGCGGCCGCCGCGGCCGCCGCGCGCGCGATCGCCGCCGATCCCGGCCGGCCCGAGTGCGCTCTCGCGCTCGCCGCGGCGCGCTGGCGACTGGGCGACGTGGACGGAGCGGAGCGGGGGTTTCGTGCCGCGGTCCCGCGCCTGCCGCGCACCGTGCGCGAACGCTTCGAGGACATCGCTCCTGTGGCGAGCGAGAGGGACACCGTGATCTACAACCACCTCTCCGGCCCGGGGCGAGCGGAGTTCGCACGCCGGTTCTGGAGCGAGCACGATCCCGACCTCACGACGCCCGAGAACGAGGCGCAGCTCGAGTACTGGGCGCGGATCGCGCAGGCCTATTTCCTTTTCTACGACCCGAAACGCCGCGAGTGGGACGAGCGCGGCGAGCTCTATGTTCGCTACGGCCCTCCGGACAGGGCCGACTACAACCCGCTGTCCGTGTCCCTGTACGACAAGGTGGGTTCCCGGTCGAAGACGGTGTATCCGATGAACGTGATGGTGTGGTCATGGCCGGCGCTCGGGATGACTGCCACGCTGCAGGACCGCGTGTTGTCCGAGTACTACCAGCTGCCCATGGCGGAGGACCACGATCCCGACCCGCGGCCCGATCCCGACGCGCTCGCGCACCTGGGCGTGATCTGCACGCACGAGCTGCGCGGCGTTTTCCCGGTGCTGCCGCCGGCCAGCGTTCCGGTGCGGCTCGAGGCCGGGGTCGCGCGCTTCGAGGGCGCGAACGGACCGCGGATCCTCGCGATGCTCGAGGTCGCTTCGGAGCCGGGAGATTCGCTCGCGGCGCAGGCCGTCGTCGTGGACAGCACGGGGCGCGAGGTCGCCCGCGCGGCGCAGCCGCTGGCGCCATCCGCCTGCGAGGCGGCCCGCGATCGCGTCGCCGACTTCACGCAGGAGCTTCCGCCAGGTCGCTACACGGTCGGGCTCTCGGTGCGCGCGGGTGCGAGGCGCGGCAGCGCGCGCGTGCCGGTGGAACTGTTCGCGCCCGACACGCTGCTGGCGCTGAGCGACGTCGTGGTGACCTGCGGTACGCCCGTGACGCTCGGCCCCTCGGTGCGGCTCGAACCCAACCCGCTGGCACGCGTGGCGGCGGGCGCACCGCTCACCGCCTACTTCGAGGTGTACCACCTCGCGCCGGGCGCCGGCGGCCAGTCTCGTTTCGAGTACGAGTACCGCGTGAAGTCCGCCGACCGCGATCCGCGCATCTGGCTCCAGCGCGCGCTGGCTCCGCGGCCGACGGCCCCCGAGTTGGAGGTGTCGCGCCGGGAGACGAATGCGGGGGCGATGCGTCGGCAGTTCGTCAGCGTGCCGGTGAGCTCGTTGCCGCCGGGGCACTACCGGCTCGAGATCCTGGTCCGGGACCTGTTCACGGGACAGGAGGCGCACGCTTCCGCGTTCTTCACGCACCTGGCGCAGTAGCCCGGACGACTCTACCGAGCCCGCGGGGCTGCGAGCGCGATCTGCGCGCCATCCGGACCCACATTCGGTGGGTACCCCGAAGCTCGACCGGCCGCTGTCCTCATCGTGTTCACCACACGGTTCCGGCGCGCCGGCCGGCTCTTCCCGGATGGTCCGGGCAGGCGGACCGCGGGAAGCGCGGAGCCGAAAGGGCTGGAGTCCCCAGTCCAGCGGGCCGATAACCGCGGGGAATCCGAAACCCCGTCCCCTTTCACTGGACGAGCCCATGCCCGAATCCCGCCCGCGTATTCTCATCGTCGACGATGAACCCGATCTGCTGTCCGTGCTGCGCTTTGGTCTCGAGGCCGACGGTTTCGAAGTGATCGAGGCTTCCGACGGCGAACGCGGTCTCGACCTGGCGCGCACCGAACGGCCCGACCTGCTCGTGCTGGACCTGATGCTGCCGCGGATGGATGGGTACAAGGTCTGCCGTGCGCTCAAGTTCGACGAGCGCTATCGCCAGCTGCCGATCTTCATCCTGAGCGCGCGCACGGGCGAGACCGATCGCCGCCTGGCGATGGACCTGGGCGCGGACGATTTCATCACCAAGCCCTACGAGGTGAAGGACCTGGTGGCCCGCATTCGCGCCCGGCTGCAGCCCGCGCCCGCGAAGAACGCCGCGGCCTGATCGCGAGCCGCCTGGGCGGCCGCAAGAGCCGCGCAGGTCGGGCGCCCGGCCCGGACGATTCCTGAGCCTGCGGGCGCGACCTGCGCGTCAGCCGCCGCGAAGATCGACCGGCCGCCAGCCTCCGTCGTGTCCACGACAGGGGAGCGGCGCGGCCGGTCAGCTTCCTTGCGGTTGGAGCGGCTCGCGCACGCCCGGCTCACGCTTCGTGAGTCGTCCGGGCCGCCCGCCGGTGCGCGTCCGGGTGGCGTGCGAGCAGGCCGAGCATCCCGGCGTGCAGGACCGCGTTGGCCGCGCAGATCTGGCGGCCGTCGATGCGGAACGGCGCGCCCGCGTAGTCGCTCAGCACGCCACCTGCCTCGCGCACGATGAGCGAACCGGCGGCTACGTCCCACGCGGAGAGGCTGCCCTCCCAGAACCCGTCGAAGCGGCCCATCGCCAGGTAGCACAGATTGAGCGCCGCCGAGCCGTCGCGCCGGATGCCCTGCGCGCGGACCAGGAACTCCTGGAAGAGCGGCAGGTGCCGCTCGGGGAACTCGCGTACGTCGTACGGGAAGCCGGTGACGAGCAGCGCGTCCTCGATCCGTGCGCAGCCGCTCACGCGGATCGGCGAGCCGTTGAGCGTCGCGCCGCCGCCGAGAGCCGCCGCGAACATCTCGTCGCGGACGGGGTCGTAGACCGCGCCCGCCACGACCTCGCCGTCGAGTTCGGCGCCGACGGAGACGCCGAAGAACGGATAGTTGTGCGCGAAGTTGGTGGTGCCGTCGAGCGGATCGACCACCCAGCGCACGCGCGCGCCCTCGCCGCCCGTGTGCGCGCCGGATTCCTCCGCGAGCACGCCGTGATCGGGAAAGCGCTCGGCGATGCGCGCGAGCAGCCGTGCCTCGGAGCGTTTGTCGAACTCGGTGACGAGGTCGATGCGGCCCTTGTGCTCGGGCTCGTGGATGCGGCCGTAGCCCTCGCGCACGATCGCGCCGGCGTCGCGCGCGAACTCGGTCGCCGACTGGCGCAGGATTTCGGGGGTGGGAACGGTCATGCCTGTCTCCTCGCGGCGCTGTGCGGGCAGAAGAGCCGGTACGCACACCAGCCGCAGTTGCGCTGATCGGGCTTCGGGGGGTACTGGGCCGCGCGGATGCCGCGCGCCGCCTCGGCCACGCGCTCCAGCGCGCGGTCGAGATACTCGGATTCGACGTCGGCGGCGCCCACGACGCCGGCGCCGACGAAGTGGAGCTCGACGCGCGCCGGGACGACCGCGCGCATCTCACGGTAGGCGAGCGCGTACAGCCCGAGCTGGCCGTTGCGCACGCTCTCCTTCACGCGTTCGTCGGCCGTTGCGGGATCGTCCAGGTTGCGGGTCTTGTAGTCGACGAGCACGACGCCCCCGGGCCGCTCGTCGATGCGGTCCCAGCGTCCCTCCACAAGATCGTTGCCGACGCGGAAACGGAACTCCTGTTCGATCGCGGCGGGCGTCGTGCGCGCGGCGATGTCGCGCGCGATGAAGCGGCGCAGCGTCTCGCGGCCCTGCTCGAGCAGGCGCTCCTCGTGCTCGGGCGTGAGGAAGCCCTCGCTCGACCACGCGCCCTCGAGCGCGGCGATCACGTCGCCGGTCTCGATGGGCAGGCCCTTGATGCGATGCTGGTGCCAGACCTTGATCGCGTGGTGGATGGCGTTGCCGTACATGGACGAGGGGTCGCCCGCCAGCGGCACCTGCGCGAGGTGCGCGTAGAAGTATTGCAGCGGGCACGTGCGGTAGTGGTCGATCTGCGCGTGCGACAGGACGAGCGGCTGGTCGTCCGGAACCGGTACGATCGGGGGCGCGGGCGGCTCGGGCACCGGAGCCCAGCGCGCGATGGACTCGAGCGCGGAGGCGCCGGGCGCACCCCTGGGGGGCGCGGGCAGGTCGAGCGCCTCCATGACGAACCGGCTGGGGCGCGCCGCGCGCCTGCCGCCGTAGTCGGCCGCGTGGCAGAGCACGAGCCGGTCGCGTGCGCGGGTCATGCCGACGTAGAAGAGCCGGCGCTCCTCACGGTAGTGCTCCTCGCGCGGATCGCCGCCCGCGTGGCGCAACTCGAGCGGCAGCTCGAGCCCCTCGCCGCGCGGGTAGGGCGGGAAGCGCTGCTCGATCAGGTTCACCAGGTAGACGACCGGGAACTCGAGTCCCTTGGCGCCGTGCGCCGTGAGCAGGTTCACCGCTTCGTCGTCGCCTTCGACCTCCGCTGCGGCCGGATCGTCGCCCAGCTCGATGAGCAGGTCCAGGTGAACGATGAATTGGTCCACGCGGTCGTTCCTGAGCAGAGGACCCACGCGGCCGACGATGCCGAAGAGCTTGTTCAGGTTCTGCACGCGTTCGAGGTTCTCGGCCGTTTCCTCGCCCGCCAGCCGGGCCAGCCAGCCGCTCTCCGTGACGAACGCGTAAAGCACTTCCGAGGTTGGGCGCCGCGCCGCGAGGCCCGCCAGCGAGGCGTGCAATGCACCGAAGCGCCGGATCGCGTCGCGCGTCTCCTCGCGGAGCGCGGGGTCGTCCGCGAGCGCTTCGCGCGCGACCGCGAGCACGCTGCGCAGCACGCGTCGCGAGCGCGCGTTGAGCCGCGCCAGGTCGGTCGGATCGGCGCCGAAGAGCGGATCGGCGAGCGCCATGTACACGGAGGCGCCGTGGTCGGGGTCGGCGAGTGAGCGCAGTACGTTCAGGCACAGCAGCACCTCTGGCCGCGAGTAAAGGCCGCGCATCCCGACGCGGCGGAAGCGGACGCCGCGCGAGCGCAGCGCCAGCGCGAAGCCGTCGAGGTGGTTGTGCGCTCGTGCCAGGATCGCGAAGTCGCCCGCGCGGGCGGCGCCGGCCGCGACGGCATCGGCGATCTCGCCCGCGACGATGTCCGCCTCGTCGCTCGCCGAGCCGAACGCGCGGTGCTCGACCATGCCCGTGAAGGCGCCGCCACCGGCGTCGCGCCGTTCGGCGATGAGCCGCTTGTCCCACCCGCGCACCGCCTCGAGCCGCGCGGGATCGTTGTGCTTCACCAGCCGGTGCGCGAGATCCAGGATTCGCTGGCCGGAGCGGTAGTTGCGGCGCAGCAGCACCTGCTTCGCGTCCGGGTAGACGTCCAGGAACTCGAGCAGGTTCTCCACCCTGGCGCCGCGGAAGCGGTAGATGCTCTGGTCGTCGTCCCCCACCACCGTGAGCGAACGGCGCGCGCCCGCGAGCAGCTTCACCAGTTCGAATTGGACGTGGTTCGTGTCCTGGAACTCGTCCACCAGGATCCAGCGGTACTGCTCCAGCACCTGGCGCAGCACCCACGGCCGCTCGCGCAGCAGGCGCAACGCGAGCGCGATCTGCGAGCCGAAGTCTATCCGGCCCTCGCCCAGCAGCAGTTCCTCGAAGCGCGCGTAGGCGCGCGCCTTCTCGATCTCCGACGCGGCGCGATCGCGCCGATCGGGATCTTCGCCCGCGCTCGCGCGCAGCGATTCGGCGAACGCGGCATAGCGGGCCGGCGAGACGTCCTCGTTGCGCGCCCGGTCGATGAGCGTGACGAGCGCGGCGAGATGCGCGTCGGGATTCCCCAGCGGCAGGTAGCGGTCCAGTCCCAGGTCGAACAGCCGCTCGCGCAGGAACACCAGGATCTCGGCCCGGCTCTCGACGCGCAGCTGGGAGGTCATGCCCAGCTCGATGGCGTGTTCGCGCACGAGGCGGTCGCAGAAGGCGTTGAACGTCGCGATCGTCGCGCCCACGAGTCCGTAGGGCACCAGCAGGTCCACGCGCGATTCCATCTCGGCGGCGGCCTTGTCCGTGAACGTGAGCGCGAGGATCTGCTCGGGGCGCACGCGTCTTGCGGTGATGAGCCACGCGATGCGCCGCGTCAGCGCCTGCGTCTTGCCGGTGCCGGCGCCCGCGACGATGAGCAGCGGTCCCTCGCCGTGCGTGACGGCCTCGCGCTGCTCGTCGTTGAGGCCGGCGAGCAACGCCTCGACCGCGGTCGTCCCGCCGGGCGGGAGAGTGCTCACGATCGCGCGCCGTGAGGCCGGCGGATGGGCGCGCGACTGCGCACGCGCGCGGCGCCTTCGACGACGGCGGGACCGGTGTGCCGCGCCGCGGCTGCGAGCCGCAAGGGTTCATCGGCGCGATCCGGGGCGATCGCCACGAGCCGCCCGGTGACGCGCGCGGTCGCGGCGTTCCGCCGGTGGAAAGCGGACGATGCGGGATCGACGAGCCCGCCGGCGGACGCGCCCGCGGGCGAGTCCTGGACCCGCGCGAGCCGCGTGCGCGGAGCGATGGGGGACATGCCCGCACGCTAGCCCGGACCATTCGTGAATCGCAAGCGCGCGCGTATCGCTCAGTCGCGCGTACCTCTGTCGCACGCGGCTTCCGGCGCGATCCCGCGCGGCGGGGTACACTGCGCGCATGTTGCGACGGATCGCGGTGATGTGTGTCATGGGAGTCCTCGTGCTGGGCGGCGGTGCGCTCGGCGGCTGCGCGCGGCGCGCGCCGCACGCCGTCGCGATCAAGGTGCGCTGGCTCGCGGGGCGCACTGCGCCGGTATTCGATCCCGACGGACCCGCCGATCCGCTGCGCCGCGCGCTCGAGAGCCTGCTCTCGTACGGGCTCTACGCGCGCGATTCAGCGGGCGCGACGCACCCGCTCGCGGTCGCGCACGCGACGTGGAGCGACGATGGCCGCACGTTGACGCTGCGGCTGCGAGCCGACCTGCGCTTCACCGACGGCACGCCCGCCGGCAGCGCCGACTTTCGCCAGGCACTGCTCGCGGGCCTGGGGCGCGAGGACCACGCGACGGCCGCCTGGCTGCTCGCGCCGGTCACCGGTCTGGACCGAGTCCGCGCGGGACGGCCGCTGCCGGCGCTGGGCATCGAGGCGCCCGATCCGCGCACGCTCGTGCTGCGCCTGGCGCATGCGGATTCGTCACTGATCGAACGGCTGGCGTGCCCGGGCATCGGCGTGCCGTGGAAGGCTCGCGCCGGGGTCGCATGGGGAGCTGTGGTCGGTCTGGGTCCGTATCGGGTCCTGCGCGAGGAACCAGGACACGCGCTTACCTTCGTGCGGGCGGACACGGGCACGGTCCGGCGACCGGGAGTGGACACGCTGGACGTGCGCTTCGCGGTGGGGGCCCCGCGCGTGCGTTACGCGCTGCGCCACCAGGCTGCCGATCTCGTGTGGCCGCTGCCGCCGACGTTTCTTGCCGAGGCGCTGCCCCCGGGACATCGGGTATGCGCGATGGCTGCGCGGCCGGCGCGGCGGCTTCTGCTGGTGTTTCGCAGCGACGTGCCTCCCACGACCCGGCTGCCGGCGCGCGCCGCGCTGGCGCACGCCCTGAACCGCGGGGAACTGCTGGAGGCCCTTGGCCTGCCTGCCGGCGGAGCGGCGTCGTGGCTGGAAGGGGCGGGGCCATTCGAGTTCCCGCGCCTCGATGTCAACGAGATCCGCGGGTGGCTGGCGCGCGGCAGGCTCGGCGCGTCCTTCCACGTCGTACTCGCCTTCGATGCCGACGGCGCCGGCGCCGGGATCGCGCGGGTGCTGCAGGGTCAGTGGGCGGGGCTCGGTCTCTACGCCGAACTCAGGCCCCTGCGCGGCGCCGACGCGCTTGCCGAACCGCTGCGGGCCTCGGCCGCGCAGGTGCAACTCGTCGAGGCGCAGGCGCCCATTCCCGGAGCCCCTGCGGAGCTGGCGACGCTGGTGCTGCCGCTGCGCGGCCCGGCCGTGGGGAGTTTTCGCACCGGTTGGCGCACACGGGAGTTCGACGCCTGGGCCTCGGGGCCCGACCCGGCGCCCGGGTTCGACGCGCCGGCCGCCCAGGGCCGGGTCGCGGAGGAAGTCGTCGTCCTGCCGCTTGCGACGCTGCCCTGGTGCTGGGTGGTCCGGGACGGAGGGCCGGTTGTGTCGTTTGACCCAGGGACGGGGCCGGCTTTTGCAATCCCAGCATCGGCCGCGGCCGCGCGGGTCACATCCGTCTCCGGAAGTCGTTGAACCCTGGGGCGGCAAACCCCTATCGTAGTAGGTGAAACCTCCGGTTCTGGACTGAGCGTGCATGCTCGGGAGCGGCTTCGCTTCCCCGGATGTGCATGCCCGAGGGCCCGCAGCGCGAAACTTTCGCCGTTCCCCGTGTTCCGTTCATCCAGCGCAGTAGACCCAAGGGAGAGTTCATGCGTCTTCGTCCGATCGCGTTGCTGGCCGTCGTGCTGTTCGGTCTGGCTTCCGTCGCGAACGCCGCCGTCACGATCGATCGCACGTTCGGCTACGACAACGGCCGCGTTCATGTCGTGCAGCGGGCGGGCTACGCGCACGTCGATCTTCCGGGTGCGGCGATCGAGACGCGCCCCGGGCGGCCGGAGCTGCCCTGGATGTCCGAACGGGTGGACCTGCCTCCCGGCATGCGCGTGAGTGCCGTCGAGGTCACCGGCATCGAGACGCGGACCATCGCCACGGGCGCGCGACTGGCGCCGGCACTCGTACAGGTGCCGGGTCTCGGAGCCGAAGAGCGCTCGAAGCCCGATCCGCTTTACTTCAGCGGCGCCACGCTGCAGCCCGAGCAGGTCGTCTCGCTCGGCATGCAGGGCGGGCTTCGCGGACGCAGCGTGGCATGGCTGCGGGTGGCCCCGACGCAGTGGGACGCACGCACGGGCGCCGTCACCCTCGTGACGAAGGTCGCCGTGCGCCTCACCCTGGACACGGATCCGACGCCGCCGCTGCATCGCGAGCGGATCGTGAGCGAGTGGGAGGACCGTGACGGGCTGCCCTCCGGCGTGCCCTCGCGCGCGCTGGGCGACCTCCTCGCGTCGGCGAGCCCGCGCACCCGGGGCCGCGCCGCCCCGTTCCGCGCGACGCAGCTGCCCTCGGTGCTCGGCAGCCCGGTCGAATACGTGATCGTGACCAACGAAGCGATGGCACCGGTCTTCCAGCAGTTCGCGGACTGGAAGACGCAGACCGGTGTGCCCGCCGTCGTCCGCACCGTATCGTTCATCCAGCAGCAGTATCCGTCCGCAGCGGACGACGCCGAGCGGATCCGGCTTTTCCTGCGCGACGCCTACACTCGCTGGGGCACCAGGTGGGTGCTGCTCGGGGGCGATACCGACGTCATCCCGGTGCGCCTGGGCGCGACGACATTCTACGACGGCGAGCAGATCGCCACCGACCTGTACTACAGCTGTCTCGACGGCAACTGGAACGCGAACGGCGACAGCCTCTACGGCCAGGGCACCTACCCGGGGGACAATGCCGACCTGATGCCCGAAGTCTACGTGGGCCGCGCCCCGGTCAACACGGTCAGCCAGGCGCAGACCTTCGTCAACAAGACCCTGCAGTACGAACGCACGCCGCTGGGCGACTACGAGAACCGCTGGACGCTCTGTGCCGAGGTGCTCTTTCCGCACCCCTGGACCGTGGGAACGACGCCCAGCGAGGACGGCGCGGACATCGCGGAGCAGATGCTGCCGCTCACGGACCAGTTGCCGGTCAACGTGGCGCGACTCTACAAGAACTACACGGATCCGAAGTGGCGCGCCGGCGTCCTGCCCGAATCGCGCGTCGCCGTGCTCGATTCCCTCAGCGCCGGCTGCGGCCTCGCCCTGATCGTAGGTCACGGCTACCGCAACGTGATGGAGGTGGGTGATGGCTCGCTCACGAACGCAGACGTGGGCGCCCTCACGAACGGCAATCGCCTGTTCAACCTCTACGCGATCAACTGCACCACGAGCGCGATCGACTTCCCGTGCATCGGCGAGGCGTTCCTGCTGAACCCGAGCGGCGGCGCGGTGACGAACATCGGCTCGACGCGCTACGACTTCGCCAGCACGGTGCAACTCTACCAGTACGAGTATTTCCGGCTGTTCGTCGAGGACAGCGTCAGCGCGGTCGGGGAGCTGAACGCGCGCCAGAAGCTGCCCTTCATTCCGTACTCGAACTACGACAGCGTGGATCGCTGGACGCAGATGGCGATGCTGCTGCTGGGCGATCCCGAGCTGCGCATGTGGCGAGGGGCGCCCCGCACGCTGGTGGTCACCGCGCCGGCGTCCATCGCGCTGAGCGACACCCAGTTCACCGTGCACGTCGTGGCGGTGGGCTCGCCGGTGGCGAACGCCAGGGTAACCGCCTATCGCGGGGGGAACGATTTCTCGTCCGTCACGACCAACGCTTCGGGAGACGCCACAGTGCCCTTCCGGCCCGATTCGCTCGGGTCATTCTCGCTGGTGGTCACGGCGTTCAACGCGCGTCCCTCGCAGGCAACGGTCACGATCACTCCGGTCAGCTCGGCCGCGCTCAGCGATGGCGCTGTCGCGGTGGTGGACAACGGTTCCAATGGTACGCAGGGGGACGGTAGCGCCAGCCTCGACGCGGGTGAGACCGTCGACCTGCTCGTGCCGCTCAAGAACGAGGGTGGCAGCACCGCCACCGGCGTCACCGCCACGCTCACGACCACGGATCCGCTCGTTGCGGTCGTCACGCCGGTCGTGGGCTACTCCGCGATCGGCTCCGGCGCGCTCGTCGCGCCCGCTTCGCCCGCGTCGGGATTTCGCATCAGCTTGCCCTACACGGTGGCCGACCAGCGCGAGGTGCCGTTCTTCGTCGTGATCACCGACGGTTCGGGCCACTCGTGGCGGGACAGGTTCCAGCTGGTCGTGCACGCACCCGAGCTTCGCAGCTACTCGCACGGCGAGACCGAGACGGTCGGCAACGGCAACGGCCGTCCCGAGACGGGAGAGACGGTCAACTACACCATCGCGCTGGAGAACATCGGCACGGGCATCGCGCACGGCGTCACCCTCAAGCTGCGCTCCTACGACGGCCTGAGTTCGGTCACCGACAGCATCTCGAGCCTGGGTGACATTGCGCCCGGAGCGACGGCGACTGGTGACGCGGTGCAGTTCCAGCCGCTATCCGCACTGGCGAAGCTCACTGCGATCGTCTCGAACTCCTACGGGGTGCTGTCCACGCAGACGTTGGACCTGTCCTACCCGTCCACGCCCGTGGTTCTGCGGGCCATTGGCCAGGCGACGGGTGTGGCGTTGACGTGGCCCCCCGTGGCGGGGGCGGACCTCTTCGGGTACAACATTTACCGTGCCTCCGCCTCCGCGGGACCCTTTGCGCAGGTGACCAGGGTGCCGACGGATCGCACGTCCTGCTTCACCGACCGCGGACTCGCGCCACTGACGCGTTTCTACTACAAGGTCAGCGCGGTGGACTCCTCGGGCAACGAGTCGGCGCTCTCGCCGGTCGCGGTCGTCAGCACCAATCCGCCGTCGCACGCGATCTTCCCGGTGCCCATGGGGCGCAACACCCCGTCGTCGGTTGCGCTCGAGCAGATTTGGTCCAACTCCCAGATGGACATCATCGCCGGCTCGGACCAGCTCTACGTGTTTCACGCCGACGGCACCGCGCCGGTGCAGGCGAGTGGCTCGTCCAGCGAGTCGCTCGGCCAGTTCTCTGATCGTGGCTCGTACTTCGCGGCCGGCCCATCCGCGGCGATCCTCGACCCCGCGCAGGGCTGGTCGATCATTGGCGCGTCGTGGGACTCGGCGGGCGTCTACGTGTTCGACAAGAACGGCGGCGTCCGCCCGGGCTGGCCCCTGGAGACCAACGCCGCGATATTTTCCTCGGTCGCGTGCGGCGATCTCGACGGCGACGGCAAGATGGAGCTCGTCTTCGGTTCCAACGGCACGAACTTCTACGCCATGCACGCCGATGGCACCGAGTTGATCGACGGCGACGCGAACCCGGCCACGAAGGGCGTCTTCGCCGTCCTGGGCGCATCCTTCAACTATGGCTCGCCCGCGCTCGCCGATATCGACGGCGACGGCAGACCCGAGATCATCTACGGCAGCTACGACGGCAAGCTCTACGCCTGGAAAGCCAACGGCACGCTCGTTCCCGGTTTCCCGTACCACGCCGGCACCTCCATCACGTCCTCGCCTGCAGTGGGCTTTCTCGACGGACCGGGAGACACGACTCCGGAGATCGTGTTCACCAACTCGTCCGCCCAGCTTTTCGTGATCGAGCCCAACGGGCAGAACCGACCCGGCTGGCCTGTGTGGATTCACACCACCGGCAATAGCAAGACGCCGTCACCCGCGCTCGCAGATATGAACAACGACGGCCGTCTCGACGTTGTGTTCCAGTCCACCGACGGTTGCGTCTACTTCTACGGTGGCGACGGCAATCTGCTTCCGGGCACCAGCGGAATGCGCTACAGCACGCTGACAACCGGCGCATCGGAGAGCAGCCCGGTCGTCGCGGATCTGAACGGCGACGGCTTCAACGACGTGCTGTGCGGCGGTGAGACCGGGCTGCTGACGGCGTTCTCGGGCCTCGACGGTGCGGTGCTGCCCGGCTTTCCGATCCAACTCCCGGGTGAGGTGCGCGGCGCGCCGGCGGTGGCCGATATCGACCACGACGGCAAGACCGAGATCGTGCTGGCCGGCTGGGACAGGAACCTCTACGTCTGGGACTACGACTTCCCCTTCCAGCCGAGCGGGGCCGCACCCTGGCCGCAGTTCCATCACGACGCGCGCCGCACGGGCTTCTCGGGCGCGCCGCTGTACGTCGGCGGCGTGGACGACGGGCCGCTCGCCGGCGGCGCGGTGGCCCGCCTCGAGTTCGCGACGCCGGCCCCCAATCCGGCGCACGGCAGCACGCGAATGTCGTTCGGAATCCCCGCGGCCCAGCGGGGCCAAACCTACGAGCTGGCCATCTACGACCTCGGCGGGCGGCGCGTGTGTTTGGTGGACGGTGGCATTGCGCCGCCGGGTCGGTTCTCGCTGCAGTGGGACCTGCACGATGCGTCGCGCAGGCCTGTGGGTGGCGGCGTCTACTTCGCCCGCTTCACCGTGGGCGGCCAGACGTTGACGCGCAAGCTCGTCGTGCTGGACTAGCCCGCATTATTCATGAACCGCGAGCCGAGAGTGCGAGATGTGTGTCAGCCGCAAGAAGATCGGCCGGCCGCGCCGCAGCCGTGTTGTCCACACGATGAGGGCAGCGGCCGGTCGAGCTTCGCAGCGGATGACGCGCAGATCGCACTCGCAGGCGGCGGGCTCATGAATACTCCGGGCTAGAGTCTCGGCGCGAGGTGCAGCGTTCATTCGGCCGGTGCTTGTGGCTCCGGGCTGCGTCGCTCCTGATCGAAGCGTCACCTGCAGTCGCTCTGGTTTCGCGCGTTGCCCGGGCTCGCGATCTCTCGGCCGAACGGCTGCGGCACCGCTGGGATCAGCCACCCGTGTGACCGCCGCGCCCTTTCCTTCGCCCCCCGAGGTCCGTTCAACGATGAGCGTCCGTGTTCGTTTCGCCCCGAGCCCGACGGGGTTCCTGCACGTCGGTGGCGCCCGCACGGCGCTATACAACTACCTGTTCGCGCGTGCGAACAGCGGCACGTTCGTGCTTCGCATCGAGGACACGGATGCCGCACGCTCGACCGATGAGTCGGTGGGCGCGATCCTCGATGGCCTGCGCTGGCTCGGGCTCACGTGGGACGAAGGGCCCGGCGTGGGGGGGGCGTATGGACCGTACTTCCAGAGCGCGCGCCACACGTCGTACGACCGCTCTGTCGCCCTGCTGCTTGCCTCCGGTCACGCGTATCGCTGCTGGTGCGCCCCGGATGAACTCGCCGCGCGCCGTGCGGAGCAACTCGAGCAGGGCGGCGAGCCGCGTTACGACGGCCGCTGTCGCGCGCTCCCGTCCGTCGAGCACGAGCGCCGGCTCGCTTCGGGGGCGCCGTACGTCGTGCGCTTCATGCTGCCGGAAGCGGGCGAGGTCGCCTGGGACGACGTCGTGCGCGGGCGCGTGGCGTTCCAGAGCGAAGTGCTCGACGATTTCGTGCTCGTGCGCTCGGACGGCCTGCCGACCTACAATTTTGCGTGCGTGGTGGACGACATCGAGATGGCGATCACGCATGTCATCCGCGGCGACGACCACATTTCGAACACGCCGCGCCAGTTGCTGCTCTATCGGGCGCTCGGAGCGGGGCCGCCGGTGTTCGCGCACGCCTCGATGATTCTCGGACCCGACGGCAAGCGGTTGTCCAAGCGTCACGGCGCGACGTCGGTCGAGGCGTTCGGGGACCTTGGCATCGTTCCCGAGGGCATGGTGAACTTCCTCGCGCTGCTCGGCTGGGCGTTCGACGGCCAGCAGGAACTGTTCGCGCTCGCGGAACTCGAGCGGGTCTTCCGGCTCGAGCGCGTGAATCCGAACCCGGCCGTGTTCAACACCGAGAAGCTCGAATGGGTGAACGCTCAGCACCTCAAGATGCTGGACGCGGGGGAGCGGCGGCGGCGCCTGGAGGCGTTCCTCGCCAGGCGGGGCGTCGACCTTTCGACGCGACCGCAGCAGTGGCGCGAGACGTTCGTGCGCGCGCTCGGCGATCGGTTGCGCACGCTCGCCGACGCGGAGAGCTACGGCGCGTTCGCCCTGCACGAGGCTCTGCGTATGGAGGACGATGCATGGGCCGATCTTTCGCAGCGGGACGAGGCGGGGCCGCGCCTGCGCTCGCTCGCGTCGCGGCTGGCCGCGGACAATGAGTGGTCGCTTGCGAGCCTCGAGACCGGGACGCGCGAGCTTGCGGCTGAACTGGGCGTCAAGGCCGGTGAACTCATCGCCATGGCGCGTGTGGCGCTCACCGGCCGCAAGGTGGCGCCGGGGATTTTCGACGTCATGTGGTTGCTCGGCCGCGACCTGGCCGTGGCGCGGCTGTTGGCTGCGGCCGAGCGCTGGGACGGCCGGCCGGAAGACTGAAGACGCCGCAGGGTGCCCGTCGTTTGCGGAGCCGCCCGAGGCCCGGTCGCCCGGTCGTGTGCGGACCGTGTTCCGCGGGCTAGCCCGGTGTATTCATGAGCCCGCGGCCTGCGAGCGCGATCTGCACCTCATCCGCTGCCAAGCTCGACCGGCCGCTGTCCTCATCGTGTGGACGACACGGCTGCGGCGCGGCCGGCCGAGCTTCTTGCGGCTGACGCACATCTCGCACTCTCGGCTCGCGGTTCATGAATACACCGGGCTAGACGCTGATCGAGGACGACGCCTATACTGCCCGCTCATCCGCATCGACTCGGGGGACTCCAGGGATTGGAATCGCAGACGACTACCTTGCCGCTGAAGCAACTCGTCTTTCGCGCGGAGTTGCGAAGCCCGCTGCCGGAGCGGAAGTTGAGCCTCGGCGCCTTCCACTTCTGCCCGTCCGCGACGTCCGCCCTGCCCCTGTCGAGCGCGCTGCTGAGCCGCTTCGGCGTCCCCGGGACCCTGAAGATGTTCGGGCGCCTGCTCACCCCGAGCCGCGAGTTCATCTGCGTCGCCGCGGGAGGGCGGCTGGCCACGTACGCGGTCGTCAACGTGGGATTCTGCCGCCGCTACGCGGTCGAGCCCGGTGCCATCTTGTTGTGTAACGGGTGGACGGATCCGCAGTACCGTGGCAGGGGCCTCATGGAGGGGATGCTGGCGCGCGCGATCAACCACCTGATCGCGCGCGGCTCGAGGATTTTCTACATGGATACGCGCGAGAACAACACGGCCATGCGCATCGTAATCGAACGCTTCGGGTTCGGACCGCCGGTGAGCACGATCGAGCCGTATGACTGAGCCGCCCGCAATCTCGATCCGATTCGCCCCGGAGGCCGATGCCGTCGTGCGGCGGCGAATGGATTACGCGTTCCGGGTGTTCTGCGCGACGTACGGTTTCCGCGCCGTCCCCGAAGGCGGCGACGCGCGCCTGTGCTACGGCGTGCCCGCGGAGACGCCGCACGACGTGGCGCTCGGCGCGGGTTACCGGGCGCGTGCGCACACCGCAGCGGCGGACGCCCCGCGGATCGCGAGGTCTGGCGTGTCGGCGTTCGGGGGCCTCGAGCCGGTGGCGTACCCGATGTTCCACCCGGCTGCCGGCGACTCCCCGGACTGGCTCGGCGACGCGTTCGAGTGGCTGTCCGCGGCGCACGAGCAATCGGTCCGCGAGCGCGACGGCATTGGCCGGATCCCGGCCCGATGCACGCTGCCCGGCGCCTTCGGCCTCGACCCGTGCGTTCCGTACGCGGGCCTGGCTTTCCGCGGGCTCAACGAACGCCTCGCGGCCGCGACGGGCGACGGCTGGCCGCGGTCGCCGTCGTCGCCGTTCGGTGGCGGCGAGCGAGCGCTGGTGATCGCGTGCACGCACGACGTCGACTACATCCCGGCCGGGGCCCTAGACGCGTGCGGGCGCGTGCTCAAGAACATCGCCATCGCGCTCGCCCATCACCGGGATCCCGGGTGCGCGCTGGGCATCGCCGCGCGCGCGGCCGCGGGAGCCCTCCGGGGACGGATGCCGTTCGACCACCTGCTCCGCATGGTCCGGCGCGAGCGCGAACTCGGCATTGGCAGCACCTGCACGGTCCTCTGCCGGCAGGCGCACCGTCGCGACGCGAACTATCGACCGGACCAGCCTCCCGTGCGGCGGCTGCTCGGGAGGCTCGCGCGCGAGGGCGTCGAGCTCGGGGTCCACGGCAGCTACGAGAGCCTGCGGATCCGGGACGGGCTTGCCGGGGAATACGATGCCCTCGCGCAGCTGACCGGCGTTCGCCCCGCCGGGGGACGCCAGCACTGGCTGCGCTTCAGCGGGACGGGGCTGTTCGAGGAACTGTGCCGCAGCGGAGCCCTCTACGATTGCACCGTCGGATTCAGCGAGCACGCCGGCTACCGCACGGGTGCCAGCTTTCCCTACCCGCCGTACGACTTCGCGGCGGAGCGGGCATTTCCGATCATCGAGTTCCCGCTCGTGATGATGGACGTCGCCCTCTACGCCGCAACCCGCGACTCCGGTGGTGCGGAGCGGACCTGCGAACGCGTGTTGCGCTGGGGACGCGGGACCAGCTGGGGCGGCATGAGCCTGCTGTGGCACGACACGGTGCTCTCGGGACTTCAGATCCCGCCCGCCTTTGCCGAGCTGTTCTGGCGACTGAAGCAGCCATCCGATCGCTGGGTCGGGTGCGCCGAGCTGGCCGGGCGGGTGCGGCCGCGTTTCGCGGCGGCAGGCCTGGACCTTCCGCCGCCGGGTCCGGCGGCATCCGCGGGAGCTGCGGGTTGACCCGCGAACCGGAGGTCCGGCCCCTGGAGCGCGCCCGGCGGCCGGAGTGGGACGCGTTCGTCGCCGAGGTGCCGACGGGAACGATCTTCCACACGGCATGGTGGCATGACGCGTGGAACGCGGGTGCGGACGTGCTCGTCCGCTGCGATGCGCAGGGAAGGATCGTCTCGGGGATGCCGTGCCCGGTCCGGCGCTTCGTTGGCGTGAAGGCGCTGCGGCGGCCGCCGCTGACGCCCGCGAACGCGCCGCTCGTCCGCCCCACGGGCGAGGGTTCCGAGACCACGCAGAGGAGCCGGACGCGCCGGGAGACGACCGCGCTGCTGTGCGCGCTCCCCGCGCTCGGTCTGTACGACATCGCTTTCCATGCGCACGCTCCGGATCCGCTCCCGTACCTGGCCAACGGCTTCGCGATCGACAACAGTCTCACGTACGTCATTCCGGCCGGAGCACCCGACGCGTGGCGCGCGAAGCTGACGACTGCCCGGCGCGGCGCGCTCAAGAAGGCGCACGCGGAGGCCGCCGCCGGCGGCGTGCGGGTCGAGGCGGACGTGGCGATGGAGGACGTGGCGCCGCTGTTCGTCGCGACGGCCCGGGTCAAGGGCTACGGCATGAGCGGCTATGCCGGGCAGCTGCCTCACTGGTGGCGCCAGGTGCGCTCGCGGCAGGCCGGCTGCCTCTACGCGATGACGAACGAACGCGACGAGCGGATCGGAGTGACAGCGCTCGTGTGGGATCACCACACCGCGTACTACCTGGGCGGCGGCATGAAGCAGGAGTTGCGCGACGCGAGCAGGCTGAACAGCCTGCTGTTCGAGCGCATGATCTCCGATGCGCACGCGCGAGGGCTCGACTTCGACTTCGAGGGCTCGCGGATTCCCGGCGTCGAGCGGTTCTTCCGCGAGTGGGGCGGAGAGCTCCGGCTGACCTACCGCGCCCTCAAGATTCCCTCGCCGCTCATCTACGCGGCGTGGGTGACGCAGCGCTACTTCGAGCGCAACCGCTCGAAGATCCGCGGGCTGTAACGCCGCGTCTCCCCGGATCCGGTCCCGCCTCGCCCGCCGATCCTGCGGCGGTCACCTGCAGCGGTGACGCCCCGCATGGCCCGCAGGGCCGCCACGGCCGCCACGGCCGTGGGCCACTTGCGCCGAGGCGGCGGAGACGGTAGATTCCCTCACCTTACTGCCCGGTAGTGTAACGGCAGCACGACAGGTTCTGGCCCTGTTAGTCGAGGTTCGAATCCTTGCCGGGCAGCCAGCTTTCGCCACCGGTGGCCTCGCGCCACCGGTTTGCATGTGGAGTCCGCGACGGTCGATGTGACGCGTTCGGGGCGGCCCGGTTGCCGCCCGCTTCGCGCTCGCAGCGCGGTCGGGAGGCCATGGGGCGCTATCGTCTAGGGGTCTAGGACGGGTGGTTCTCAGCCATCAAACCGGGGTTCGAATCCCCGTAGCGCTACCAACCCCGCATTCCTGCGCCCGCGTGAGGCCGACTCGCGCGGGTGTTTTGCTGGCTCCCCGCGAGGGCCGATCATGACCGCCATGCCGAGAACCGTCGCCGTGACCGGCCCGCTGGGCTTCGTGGCGTCGCGCCTGCTGCCGCGCTTCGCCGAGCTGGGCGTGCGTGTCCTTGCCGTTGTGCGCCCCGGTCGCGACGCGGCGGCACTGGGGACGTTCGCGAACGTCGAAGTGCGCCGCGGTGACCTCGCTGATCCGGGGACGCTTGCGGACGCGTTCCAGGGCGCCGACGCCGTCGTCCACCTGGCGGGTCTTGCACTCGTGCCCGGCATGCTGCCCGTGCTGCTCGCCGCGGGTGTCCGCGCCGGCGTGTTCGTGAGCTCGGCGGGCGTGTACACCAAGCTGGCGAGCTCCGGCGCCAACGCCAAGCGCGCGGGGGAGGCGGCGTTGCGCGATTCGCCGCTCGCGTGGACCATCGTGAGGCCGAGCATGATCTACGGCACGCCGCGCGACCGAAACCTCGTGCGGGTGTTGCGCTGGCTGCGGCGCTTCCCGATCGTGCCCGCGCCGCTCGGGGGCATTACCCCGCAGCAGCCCGTGCACGTGGACGATCTCGTCTCGGCGATCCTCGCGGCGCTCGAGCGGCCGGAAGCAGCCAGGCGCGCGTTCGACGTCGGCGGGCCGCAGCCGCTGCCGCTCGCCGAGGTGATCCGCGAGTGTGCGCGGGCGGTCGGGCGTCCGTGCTGGATCCTGCCGCTGCCGCTGGCTCAGGCGCATGGCGTCGCGGTCCTGGCGCGTCGTCTCGGGCTGCCGTTCCCGGTGCGGCCCGAACAGGTTCTGCGACTGGCGGAGACGAAGGCGGTGGACATCAGCCCCGCTCGCGCTGCGCTGGGGTTCTCACCGAGATCCTTCCGCGAGGGCATTCGGGCCGAGGCCGAAATGCTCCGCGAGCGGGTTTCGCGCGGCTGAGGGCAGCGGGGGATTGGCCGTTGGCCGGCCAACATCGCGCCGGAGGCCAGATCCGGGCCCGCGCCGGCTTCCGGGTGACCAGGGTGGTGCGGGCGCCGTGTCTTGGGAGCCCGCCCGCTTCCGGAACGGGGGTGCGTGGTGGAAAGCGCTGTAGACGTCGCTCTAACCTTTGTTGTGACAGAGTGTTGACCCATTCGCCCCCGGTGGCGTAGTATGTTCCATGCTCGTTCGAGCGCGCCGTGGGTTGCTTTCCGCGAGCCGACTGGCGATGGTTCTCCCATTGGAAATCGCCAACGCGCAGGGCGGTTCGGATTCCCGGGCGCCGGGCGCGTGCCTTGCATGTGCTGTGGCGTCGTCACGCCCGAACGGTCCTCCGATCGGGCTGAGGGCGGCCCAATGACCTGCGAACACGGTTCGTCGCGAGTTCCCGCACATTCCGGGAAGCCGAGGCGGGCGTTCGCTTCCCGTTTCAGGCGCGCGGAACCCCACACTCCATGGTATTTCGCAAGGCCCCCCGATTTCTCCTCCTGACGATTGGCTATGCGGCCATCGTCAATTTCGCCTACCTGGCCGCGCTCGCGCTGCGGTTCGAGGGGCAGGTTCCCGCACGTTTCGTGCAGGGCTACCTCGAGCTGGCGCCGGCCTTCACCCTGCTCTCGCTGCTGGGCTTCTTCCTCGCGGGGCTCTACCACGGCTTGTGGCGCTACGCGAGCACCGTGACGCTGTTCCAGATCTTCAAGGGCGTGACGCTCTCGGCCGCGACGCTGGTCGTGCTGCTGTTCCTGATTCCCGAGCGCAAGTTCCCCTCGAGTCTCATCGCCATCGTCTGGCTGATCGAGCTCGTGGTGGTCGGCGGCGTGCGCTTCACGTGGCGACTCGCGCGCGAACGCGTCCTGGGAACGTTCACGGGGCATTCGGTGCCGACGCTCATCATCGGCGCCGACCACGCCGGCGTGGACCTCGTGCAGGAGATGCGCCGGCGCTACTCCTCGTCCGACGAATCGCTCATGGCGGTCGGCTTCCTGGACGACGACGAACGCCTGACGAGCCATCTCATCGAAGGCGTCAAGGTGCTGGGCACCGTGGCGGACCTGCCCACCGTGCTCCGGGACCGTCATGTCGAGATGGTGGTCGTTTCGGACTCGGACATTCCGGGGCGTGTGTTGCGCGAAATCGCGCGCGTGTGCACCGAAGCGGGCGTCCGCATCAAGACGGTTCCCGGTCTTTCGGATCTGAGCCACGGTGCCCGGCCGACCCTGTCGCAGATGCGTGACATCCGGATCGAGGACCTGCTCGGGCGCGAGCCGGTGCAGCTCGACCTCGAGGAGGTCGGCTCGTTCCTCCGAGGCAAGCGGGTCATGGTCACCGGTGGCGGCGGCTCGATCGGCTCCGAGCTCGCGCGCCAGGTGTGCGAGTTCGCGCCCTCGGAGCTCGTATTGCTCGACCACGCCGAGAACGGTCTCTACTTCGTCCACAACGAACTGGAGGCGCAGCGCTTCACGTTCGAGGTGCATGCGATCGTGTGCGACATCCGCGATGCCGCCGGCATCGAGTCGGCGTTCCGCCGGTTCCCTCCCGATGTGGTCTTTCACGCCGCGGCGCACAAGCACGTGCCGCTGCTCGAGTCGAGCCCGCGCGAAGCGGTGCTGAACAACATCGTCGGCACGCGCAACCTGGTGGATTCGGCGGACCGCCATGGCACGAGCAAGTTCGTGCTCATCTCGACCGACAAGGCGGTGAACCCGACCAGTGTGATGGGCGCAAGCAAGCGGGTTTGCGAGATGCTGCTGCAGAGCGCGTCGCTGCGCAGCGCGACGGCGTTCTGCGCCGTGCGCTTCGGCAACGTGCTGGGCAGCGACGGTTCGGTCATCCCGCTGTTCCAGCGCCAGATCCAGCGCGGCGGCCCGCTCACCGTCACCCATCCCGATGCGCGCCGCTATTTCATGACGATCCCCGAGGCCGTGCGCCTCGTGCTGCAGGCTGGCGCCATGGGCCACGGCGGGGAAGTGTTCCTGCTCGACATGGGGGAGCAGGTCCGCATCCATGACCTCGCCCGGCAGCTCGTGCGCCTGGCCGGCCTGCGCGAGGGCGAGGACATCGACATCGTCTTCACCGGTCTGCGCCCCGGTGAGAAGCTCTTCGAGGAGCTTCATTCGCACGCCGAGTGCACGCGCATCACGCGCCATGAGCGCATCCTGGTGTGGGACCTCGAGTCGAAGCCCGAGACGCTGCTGCGTGAGGAAGTCGCCTCGCTCCAGACGACCGCCGAGGGCGGTGATTCGGAGGCGGTCAAGTCCGGGCTGCACGGCATCGTGCCCGAGTACCGCGAGCCCACGCCGGAGGACCTGCGGCTGCAGCCCGCGCCCGCGATGCCCGACGTCCAGTTGCCCGCCGACGCCGCCGAGCGGGCGCTGCCGGTGGCCATCGATGTCGCCGAGAGTGCGCGGCAGTCGCTCGACGCGGGGCTGGCGATCGCACTGCTCGTCCTGTCCTCGCCGATCTGGTTCGCGCTCACGCTCGAGGCGCGGCTGCGCGGCCAGCGCGAGA
This sequence comes from Candidatus Eiseniibacteriota bacterium, assembly GCA_903921835.1. GTDB lineage: Bacteria > Eisenbacteria > RBG-16-71-46 > RBG-16-71-46 > RBG-16-71-46 > CAIXRL01. The sequence continues at coordinate 24,531 of CAIXRL010000585.1, forward strand.
TCCTCGCGCGCGAGGTCCGCATCGGGCGCACGCGCCGCCGCGGCCAGCGCCGCGGCGATTCCGGCGACGTTCCCATCAACCGGCGCAGCATCGAGCGTCGCACGCAGGATCTTCTCGGCGAGCCCATGGCCTGCGCGCGCTTCCGCCGCGACCTCGGCCCCGTGAGCCGCTGGGTCGCGTGCCGGCGCCTCGACAAGCTGCCCTGGCTGCTCAACGTTCTCCGCGGCGAGATGGCCATCGTGGGTCCAAAGCCGGAGAAGGAGGAGCTGGTGCTGCGCTGGCGGAGCCTGGTACCGGACTACATGCGCCGCTTCACCGTGCGTCCCGGCCTGACCGGTCTTGCCCAGGTCTCCGGGATCGCCGATGGCAACGCCGACGGTGTCGTGCGCCGTGTACACTACGACTTGTTCTACGTGGATCACCGCTCGTTCGTGCTCGATCTGCGGACGCTCCTGCGGACGCTGCGTATCATTGCACGCCGTCCGCGTATGGAGCTTTCGGGCCGGGAGGCGGCAGCTGGCGCGAGGCCGGGTGCTTGAAACCTCTGGGGGTCATCGTCGCCTGCGATCGTGCGCAACCGCGACTCCGATGGAATGAAATGCCGGGGTCCGATCCCGCCGCACGGGCGGCTGAATGTGGGGATACGGGGCTCGCTGGTCCAGGAGGGACTCGATGAAGAAGCTCTGGATGCGCATGGTGCCGCTCTTCGCGATGGTGTGCCTGCTCAACCTCGCCAAGGTTCCGAGCGTCGCGTTCGCCGAAGACTACGTGCTCGGGCCGGAGGATGTCGTCGCCGTCTCGGTGTACCTCCACCCCGAACTCGACCGCGTCGTGGCGATCAGCGTCGATGGCAACGTGACCGTGCCTCCCGTGGGGGACATCAAGGCCGCGGGGCTCTCCGCAAAGCAACTCGGCGAGCGCATCGCGGACCGGTTGTCGGCGTACCTGCGTCAGACCACGACGGTCACGGTGACCGTGACGCAGTTCATGAGCCGCAGCGTGTTCGTCACGGGGGGGGTGGCGAGGCCCGGTCGCTATGGCTTCGAGCGCATACCCACCCTGCTCGATGTGCTCGGCCATGCCGGCGGCGCTCTTCCCGGCGTCGACCTTTCGTCGGTGCAAATCCTGCGGACGGAGGGCGATTCGCACCGGATCCTCAGCGCCGATCTGGCCCTGGTCCTGCGCACCGGCAATCCGGGTGGACTGCCGGAGCTCAAGCCCGGCGACACCATCGTGGTCCCCGGTTCGGCCACGCAGGGCCACGTGAGCGTCAGCGACGGCGTCGGCGTGCTGGGCGAGGTGGCCAAGCCCGGCGTCTACGGGGTGATCGACGGACAGGACGTGTGGAGCCTTCTCGCCTCCGCGGGTGGCCTGACCGTGCGCGGAAGCCTGAAGGACGTGCGTGTGATCACGCGCGCCGACGCCGGCCAGAACGTGACGATACTCAATCTCCACGACGTTCTGGAGCACGGCAGTCGAGCGCCCATGACGGTCAAGGCTGGCGACGTGGTCGTGGTGATGCCGCGCGGAAGCACTGCGTGGACGGACTTCATGAACCTGCTCACCGTGTCGCGTGACGCCCTCAACGTGGCCGTGCTCGTCGACTATCTCAGGACCCACCCGTGAGCGTCGAGGAACGATGAACGATCTCCAGGTCCAGCCCCAGTTGCCCGTCGATCCGGCGGAACTCGCCCGGGTGCTCTGGCGCCGCAAGGGGCTCCTGCTCGCGCCGTGGCTCACCGCGCTGCTCATCGGCATTGCGGCGGCAGTTCTGCTCAAGCCGGTCTACATCAGCAGCACGACCCTCATGCTCGACCGCGGGCAGAACATGCAGGGGCTGCTGGGCAACATGGGCGGCGGACCGGACGCGCAACTGCAGGGCGACGTCATGCGCGAGCAGGTGCAGAGCAGCCTGTTCCTCAGGAGCGTGATCGGCGCCACCGGCCTGAAGGAGGACCGCCCGACACGCGCGTGGGCGCTGAAGTCCGCCTCGAAGTACCCCGGGCTCTCCCAGGACGAGCAGATCGAGGCCTTCCTCGTGGACAACCTGCGCCAGGCAGTGGACATTCGTCCGAGCAAGGGTCAGCTCTTCCAGGTGGGCGTCTCGGATTTCGATCCGGACCGAGCCAAGAAGTTCTGCGAGTCCGTGGCGAACGAGTTCGTCCTCTCGTCCAAGGCGCGGCAGCTCGAGGCCGTGCAGGCGCAGCAGGAGTTCAGCGCCGAGCAGCTCCAGGTCTACAAGCGCGCGCTGGAGGAGGCCGAGGGTCGCCTCGAGGCGGCGAGGCGGTCCATCATATCGACGACCATAACGGGTTCGCTCGTGAACCCGAACAACTTCGCGTTCGCGAGTGCGCTGCTCGAGCAGGCAACCGTGGACGCCGACGAACAGCGCAGCCGGCTCGGGGAACTGAAGTCCCAGTTCCCGGGCAAACTGCGCGACAACGATCCGCAGATGCTGAGCGGGGATTCGGTGAGCGCGATGTCTGCCCAGCTCACCTCGCTGCAGAACCTGCTCGGCCGCGCCATGCTGACCGAGGGCACGGCGAACGGCGGCGTGAGCCTGCACCTGCAGATCGCCCGCAAGAACACCCAGCTCGAAGCCATGCTCGCCGGTGCCGCTGCTCGCGCGCTGCCCGCCGCGAGCGCGGAGGCGCGGGAGCTGGCCGTGCGCTACCGCCTCGGGCAGTGTGACATCGCCGCCCGCGAATCGTGGCGCTCGTGGCTGGCGGCACAGGTTGGAATCTACCAGCGGCAGATGGTCATGGCGCCGGAGAGCGAGCTGGACCTCTCGCGCCTCAAGGCCGATGTGGACCAGCAGCGCGGGCTCTACGATGCGTTCCAGCAGCAGTCCGCCGCGGCGCAGATCGCGGAGGCGTTCCAGAACGCGAAGGTCAGTGGCCGCTTCGTCATCATGGAGCCACCGACCCGTCCGCTCCTGCCCGCCAAGCCGAACCGCCCGTTGCTGGTGGTCCTCGCGTTCGTGATCGGCGGCATCGTCGGCGTGGGCACGGTGTTGCTGGTCGAGCACAACGACCAGTCCTTGAAGAGCGCCGACGAGGTCGAGAAGCTCCTCAAGCTGCCCGTGCTGGGCGCGGTGCCCCGCGTTCCCGAGCTCGAACGCCCGCGGTCGCGCGGCCGGTCGCCCGTTGCGGCTGCCTCTCCCGGCGCCCTGCCGGCGCCGAAGGACCTCGGCCTCATCCAGCGCCTCAAGGTCGAGAGCCCGCTCGGGCTGGAGTTCAAGCGTATCTACCTGAACCTCGCGATGACGCGCGGGCGGAAGCTGCCGCGAACGATTCTCATTACCAGTTCCGCGCGCGGCGATGGCAAGACGACGACGAGCGCCTGCCTGGGCATCACCCTTGCCCGCGAGCATCGCCAGCG